>CALQKL020000038.1 GCA_943331145.2 Chitinophaga pinensis | reverse complement strand
CAACAAACAACAAACAACAAACTTTCGAATATATCAACCCCTTAAACGTCTCAAACATCACAAACTTCTTAATCCTCTTCAACCCCTACTTCGCATTATCAAACATCGCTCTATACCGTTGTGCTTCTTTTGTAATGCCCATTGCAGTGTACGTATCGGCTAAAATGCCAAAACTTTTTTTGAGATTGTTGTCTATTGAAAGCGCTTTATTCGCATACTCAATTGCTTTTAAATAGTTCTTTGTGAGATAAGAAACTACCGCAATATTTTGAATGATCATTACATCTTTGGGATTTATTTCATACCCTTTTTCAAAATAAATCAATGCACTGTCATACTTTTTTAAAGAAGAATAGATTGATGCCATATTGTTATAGATCAATAGATTATTAACCGATTGGTATGTCATGCTTTTTTTATAAGATGCTATTGCCGCTTCTTCAAATCCATTGTTGTTTAAATAAATCCCCTTCATTAAAAACAAATCACCCAGATTTTTTTTAGGGGTATTTTCATTTGGAGCAATCTCTAACACTTTCTCGTAGTAATATTGCGCACTGTCGAATTCATTTCTAGCATGAAAAATTACACCAAGATTGTTGTAAGGCATGATGTATTTATTATCAAGCTCAATAGCTTTACGATAATGAATCATAGCACTAGCCGTATCTTTAAGAAAAGCATAACACTTACTGGAATTGTAATGCGATAATTTATTTTTTGGATAAATGTCAAGACTTTTAGAAAAATGTTCAAGGGATTTCCGAAGCAGTTCATTTCGTTCTGCGGTATCCGTTAGTGCTTCGCCTCTGTTGAGGTATTCGGTAGCCAAACTATATTGAGTGCGACTGCTATTTGGAGCGCTTTCAACCCCTTTTTCAAATAACGAAAGATTATCTTTCCAATCGCCAACCCTTGCCATTGTTAAGCCAGAAAATACAATAAGCAAAAGTGAAAAAATCCCAATAAACACATTTTTAAACTTGCCTGAAAACTGCTGCGCATCTATATTTAACAAGTGGTTCATTAAAAAAACAATGCCTAATGCAAACCCAAAAGAAGGCACAAATAAAAACCGTTCTCCAACTGTAGCACCATTTAAAATAAATAAATTGTTTGTTGGAGAAGAAGCAATAAAGAAAAACAAAATTGAAAAAGACAGTACTGGATGTTTTTTGAATTTCAAAATGGCAAAAACAAACAAACTGCCGTAGATAAATATACTAAGCCATGACATCCAAGATGCCCAATTGGCAACTGGTATTTGATTGAATGAATAATCCCAATTTAGTGGCCAAGGAATAAATAAAAGTTTGATGTAGTAAAATAAGATGACAGCTTTTGTTGCGGTGTTTTCGCCAAAATTCTTTGTAGCGCTCAACACATTTTCAAGTTCTTGTGAATCGGCTTTAGATGTTCCGTTTCCAAGTACTTGATGCCTTAAAAGTAAAAATAAACCAGCTACAAATGCCAATGAAACAAACATATAAATCGTTGACTTCAAATCTTTTTGCATCAACATAAAATGCGCCAATGGAATAATCACTAAAAATGCAATGGCACTTTCTTTCGATAAAAGCGCAAGCATAAAAAACAACAAACCGAAGACTAAAGCACTTGGCTTAAGTTTTGTGTTTTCATCATTTGGCAAAAGAAATTTCCAAGATAAAAAAGCAAAAATCGCTGCAAGCAATTCGTCCATACTTTTTACGCTTGCTACTACTTCGCTATGTATGGGATGTGTTGTAAATAGAACACAAATCAAGGAAATCAGATAAACGTTGAGCGTTGGAAATAATTTTTTTATCAGCGAGAATAAAATTTGTAAAAGCAAAATGTAAAGCAAAACATTCATTAAATGCGCCATAGCAGGAGAGTTGTCAAAAAGTGTTTTTTGAATGGCGAATACGAATAAAGTTATTGGACGGTAAGGTTGTAATCCTTCGGTGCCATCAAATTTATTTAAACTGCCGTAACTGAAAAACTCTTGTAACCCACTAATACCTTGCTGTACAGAGCTGTGTTTCAAATAAAACAAATCATCATCTAGTGTAAATTCAAAGTTGATGGATTGACCATAAAGGATAAACACCAAAACAGCTAAAAATATACGAATAGCAAATTCTGGATTTGATTTTTTTGAATCCGTAACTACTGGTGGCGTTTTTGGTTGATCTGCTGTTTTATTTTTTTTTGCCATATTGAATTACAAATGGTATTAAAATTCAAGTAAAATTTATTTCAAAGTTTTGCTTAAAAATGCATCAAGATCATTTTCCCTTAATTCTGTTGCCAATATTTTTCCTTCTGGATCTAACAACACATTGTAAGGAATTCCTTCGATTCCATAAACCGGAACAACAGCAGATTGCCATCCTTTTAAATCGCTGATGTGTTTCCAGGTTAATCCATCTTTTTGAATGGCCTTCATCCATGCGTCTTTATCTTCATCAAGCGAAACACCAAGTACTGTAAAGTTTTTGTTTTTATATTTTTTGTATGCAGCCACTACATTTGGGTTCTCTCCACGACATGGTCCGCACCAACTTGCCCAAAAATCTACAAGCACGTATTGCCCTTTATACTGACTTAACGAAACTGGTTTTCCTTCAGTATCATTCATTGTAAAATCAGGCGCCATGTTTCCAACAACAGGCTTTTCAGGCTGAGCTGGTTTTGGTTTATTCATCTCCGTTAGAAACTTATTGTATGCCGCAATAATGTCTTGTACCCCTTTGTGTTTTGGGAATTTTTTGGTTAGATGATCAACGCGTTTTTGTATAGCAATTTTATCTTCTGTTGGAGCGTTTGCCATTGCAAAAATGGTAACAATTGGGTCTTCACTTTTAAAAACATATCCGTTTAAAAAACTTGTTAGCCCCTCATTTAATTTTGCTTGTTTAACCGATTCAATGGCCAATAAACTATCCTTGCCTGCATTTTGTAATGAATCCAAAACAGCACCATTTTTTTCAAGTGTTGCCACATTCTCCATTAGGCCTACAATTAAAGTTTTTAGTGCTTTGTTTCCAGGCGTTTCAACTTTTAAATTTTTAAAATTGTCGTCAGAACCATTGCCTATTTTGGCTGAAAAATCAATTTCGGGTTGGTCATTTATAATTAAGTAAGAAGCGTTATTGTCTTGCTCTAATCGAATTCTATAAAGGCCTTCTTCTTCGCTTTTGGCGGTTAATACAAACTTTCCGTTTTTAATTTCCGCAGTGTCAATTACTGCAATATCTTTCTCGTTGAAAAACAATTGCTCTAAATAAATACGTTGATCTTTTGCGTTTTCAATTTTTCCATTTATGGTAAATTGGTCTTTGCTTTTATTATTGCAAGAAAAAATTAAAGCACTAACGATGATGAGTAAACAATTTTTGATGTTCATGATGTATGGGGTTAAATTAATGTAGTTTTTGTTCTAGTAAACGTTGCACCAATTGCATATCGGCTTTTCCTTTGCTGCGTTTTTTTACATCGCCAGAAAACAGTCCAATCAGTCCTTTTTTTCCAGATTTATATTCTTTCACTTTTTCTGGCATTGAAGTTAGTGTTTCCTCTACCCAAATTTCAATTGCATTCTCATCTTTTTCCTGAATCAAATTTAATTCGGTTGCCACTTCAAATGCAGATAGCGCCTTGTTTTCAATCATTGCGTTCATGATTCTTCCTGAAGCATTATTGAAATTGATTTTTCCAGATTCTACAAAGCTGATTAAATCGGCAATTTTTTCAACGGAAAGCGGAAATTGATGTAACGATAAACCATGCTCTTTACAAAAATGTTTCAATGGTCCAATCATCCAATTTGCAACAGCTTTATAATGTTGCGTATGTTTGATGAGGCTTTCAAAATATTCGATGTCTTCTTTTTCACTGCAAATAGATTGCGCATCGTAATCAGACAATTGATATAACGACATAAAATCTGCCTTTATTTGTTCAGGTAATTTTGGCAGGGTTGATTTTATATGGTTGATGTAATTTTCAGTAACAATAAATGGAGGCAAATCTGGCTCCGGAAAATAGCGGTAATCTTCCGCATCTTCCTTACTTCTCAACGAAAAGGTGATGTTTTTATCTGCATCATAACTTCTGGTTTCTTGTATAATGTCTTGGCCATTTTCAGTTAATGAAATCAATCTTTCAAATTCAATTTCGATGGCTTTTTTTACATTGCGAATGCTGTTTAGATTTTTTACCTCTACACGTTTTCCGAGTGATGTTGACCCAATTGGTCGAACAGAAATATTTGCATCACAACGCATGCTGCCTTCTTCCATATTTCCATCACACACATCAAGCCATCGAACCAATTTTCGCAGTTCGGTTAAAAAAGTAAACGCATCATCAGCGCTATGAATCACTGGCTCAGTGACGATTTCCAAAAGTGGCACACCGGCTCTGTTTAAATCGATGCAGGTATAATTGTCGTCGATATCATGAATGCTTTTTCCAGCATCTTCTTCAATATGTATTCTGTTGAGGATGATATTTTTTTTCTCTTGAGCACTGGAAATGGGAAGAAATCCATTTTTACAAATCGGAGCGGAATGCTGACTGATTTGATAACCTTTTGGTAAATCGGGATAGAAATAATTTTTTCGGGCAAAATAATTTTTGTGTTCAATATCACAGTTCATCGCAAGCCCCAATTTAACCGCCAATTCAATTGCTTTTTCGTTTATTTTGGGAAGCGTACCTGGATGCGCCAATGAGATTGGACTCACCTGCGTGTTAGGCATTCCACCAAAAGAAGCACTATCGCTACAAAAAAGTTTCGTTTTTGTCATCAGCTGAGCATGCACTTCCAACCCAACCACCAATTCGTATTTACTGTTATTGCTCAAAGCGGAATGATTATTTATACTAGATAAAAATAGTTAAATATCACCAAAAGCAACTATTCTTATAAATCACCGACTAAAAAAATTGGCAATTATTTATTTTTAAAAACTAAATAATTTAGCTTATTATTGCTAATAAATTTAGTAAATCAAACATATTTTTATGGAAATAGAACAATTTTTTTCTGCCGGATATCAGGGCAGTAAATCATTTAAGCAGTTGGACGTACCCAATGCAAATGCTACAGGATTTGGTGCGCCAACCGATGATTATATGGACAAGGGTGTTGATTTGAATGAGCAATTGATTCGAAACAAGCCTGCCACATTTTTTATGCGCGTACAAGGAAACAGCATGGTTAATGCGTCTATTCATGATGGTGATATTGTAATTGTAGATAGAAGCATTAAGCCTCAAAGCGGGAAGGTAATTATTGCCGTGGTTGACGGCGAGATGCTCATTCGAAGGTTTGAAAAAACCATTAATAAAATTCGCCTTATTCCTGAAACGCCAAAACTATCGCCAATGGAAATAAGCGAGTATGCTGATTTTAGCATTTGGGGCGTGGTAACGTACGTGATAAAACAATTTTCTTAGGCAACGTAAATTATAATTTCTATGAAGGCAATTGTTGACTGTAATAGTTTTTATGCTTCTTGCGAAAGATTGTTTAAGCCGATTTTAAATGGGAAGCCCGTTGTGGTACTCAGCAATAACGATGGTTGTATCGTATCTCGAACAGATGAAGCCAAAGCTTTGGGTATTCAAATGGCAGGTCCGTATTATCAAAATAAAGAAGAGATTTTAAAAAATAACGTTGCTGTTTTTTCCAGCAATTACCATCTGTATGGCGATATGAGCAAGCGCGTAATGGATACGCTTCGTTTAGTAGCACCAGAAGTAGAAGTGTATTCGGTTGATGAATCTTTTTTGGATTTATCTGGTATTGATGCAAACAAACTTTATGATTACGCTACGTTTGTAAAGCAAACCACCGAGTTGTGGACGGGTATTCCGGTTTCCATTGGGGTAGCGCCATCTAAGGTGTTGTCTAAAGTAGCCAATAGATTGGCAAAAAAGGATAAATTAGGATCTAAAGGTGTAATCGTTTTACAAACGCCCCAACAACAAATGGAAGCCTTACAAAAAACAGCGGTAGAAGATATTTGGGGCGTGGGCAGCGCGGGCTCAAAAACCTTGCGCATGTTTAACATCAATACCGCATGGGATTTACGTAACATGAGCGAAGCCTGGGCAGGAAAAAATTTAGGTGGTGTAGTAGGGGTAAGATTGGTAAAAGAATTAAATGGCATTCCTTGTATTGAAATGAAAAATCCGTTAATCAAAAAGAAAATGATTGCCACCACTAGGATGTTTGGCAGAGCTGTTTTTGAATTGAAAGAATTGAAAGAAGCGGTTGCCACATACATTGCCCGTGCTGCTGAAAAATTGCGCAGACAAAGTGGTGCGGCAGGTGCGGTGAGTATTTTTTTGGTGAGCAACAATTATCAAAGTCAAGATCATTATGCGCCATCATCGAGATCGGCTTACGTAGCTTTACCATCAGCTACTTATTTAACCAATGTGTTGATTGCTTATGTAATGCCTTTGGTAGAAGCATTGTATCAAAAAGGAAGCAAGTATATCAAAGCAGGCATTATACTTACGGATATTGTACCCTGCGCAATGGTTCAATACAATCTTTTTCAAACGCCTGAATCTTCGGCTTCACAAAAACTCATGCATATCGTTGATAACGTTAACTTTGGCATGGGAACGGATATGCTGAAATTTGCCACCGCAGGCACCAAAAAAAATTGGAAAATGCGACAAGAATTACGCAGCAATAGATTCACCACCAAATGGGATGAACTTTGTTTGGTGAAGTGAAAAGTAAAATTAAAAATTAAAAAGTGAAAAGTTATAATCAACATTTTTTGAATTTTTACTTTTGAATTTTAACCTAAATAATTAACGAATGCATACGCTTTGTTTAGACTTTGGAAATTCCCGCTATAAAGCAGCGGTGTTTAACCATGATCAACTTATTGAAACCATAGATCTTTTAGACGATACGATATCGCATTTAAAAACAATAATTGAAGCGTACAAGCCCGAAAAATCAATACTTTCATCCGTAGTGCATCATGATGTTGATATCGAAAATTTACTTATTCAGCATACCAAGTTTCATAAAGTCAGCAACCAAACCATTTTGAATTTTAAGTTGGCTACTGGAAAACCCGAAACCACAGGTGTGGATCGACTTGCATTGGCAGCAGCAGCCGTTCATCTTTTTCCTAAAAAAAATAATTTAATCATCGGCATAGGAACTTGTATAACCTATAATTTCATTAATAGCAACCATCAATTTTTGGGCGGAGCTATTTCGCCGGGTGTGGATATGCGTTTTAAATCGATGCATGAATACACCGCAAAACTACCTTTGGAGGCACAAACCTGGAATATTCCATTAATTGGCTACGATACCAAAACTAATTTGCAATCGGGGGTAATATTTGGAATAGTCAATGAAATAGAGGGTTTCATTGAAAAATACAACGAAAAATTCGGGAACTTTAACGTGCTTTTAACCGGGGGCAATAGTGTCTATTTTGTTAGTCAAGTTAAAAACAAGATATTTGCCGACGTTAACTTTTTATTTAAAGGACTTTATGCACTCAGCGAACTCAATAATTAATCGAATTAAACACATTTTTGTAGTAATACTTGCCCTGTTGGTGTACAATACAACGCAGGCTCAGGAAAACTCGCCATACAGCAGATATGGGTTAGGTGATTTAATTTCTGGACAAAATATTACCAATCGTGCCATGGGTGGATTTTCGGCCGCGTATTCAGATTATGGTTTGGTGGGTTCTCCATTTAATATAAATATTGCTAATCCAGCTTCATTGGGTTCATTGTCAAATACAAAAAACTTTTCCAACACGATTTTCGACTTAGGCGGAGAAATCAATTCAAGAACGCTAAAAAGCAATCTTAATGGTCAAAAATATACTTCATCAAATGTGGCCATCTCATACTTTCAGGTAGCATTTCCCATTTCAAGTCCCAAAATGGAAAAAAAAGGGATAACATGGGGAAGCAGTTTTGGATTAAGACCTTTAACCCGAATAAGTTATAAAATCGAAAAAAATAATCGAATCAATAATATCGATAGTTTAAATACTTTGTATGAAGGCACAGGCGGTTTGAACCAAGTGAATTTAAGTACGGGTATTCGAAAAATTGGAAAAGGAGTGCATAAAAATGAATTCTGTTTTGGAGTGAGTTCGGGCTTTAATTTTGGAAATAAATCAATTAGTACAAGAACATCATTGTTGAACGATACGGTTATTTATGCAAAAGGAAATGAGGAATTAAAAAGCACATTTGGTGGCGTGTTTTTAAATGCAGGAATGCAATATGAAATCCACATTAAAAATGCAGGGAATTTAAGACTAGGTGCTTACGCAAATTTCCAACAAAAATTAAACGCCAATCAAACTACGATAAATGAAACCTTTGGTTATGATGGTTCAGGTGCGGTATTAACCATAGATAGTGTATCAACCATAAAAGACGTAAAGGGTAAAATTGTAATTCCTGCCACTTACGGAGCGGGGTTTACATATCAAACCAAAAACAAACAATGGCTATTTGGTGCTGATTTTGAAACATCAGATTGGACAAAATACAGCTACTACAATGAATCAGATAAAACAACAAATAGCTGGGTGGTAAAAGCTGGTGCTGAATTTTATCCAGCTAAATTTAATGCAGCATCTAATAAATACTGGAATTACATCAAATACAGAACAGGGTTTTATTATGGAACAGCGCCAGTAAAAACGGATAATGTAAGAAACAGATACGCATTTACTTTTGGAACTGGAATGCCTTTAACCACACCAAGACAAATACAAAACAGAGGTGAATACGTATCACTAAATACTTCGCTTGAAATTGGAACAATTGGCAATGCGGGCACAACTGGTGTTAAAGAAAATTCATTCAGAATAAATTTTGGAATTTCTATGAATGCAAGATGGTTCCAAAAAAGAAGCTATGATTAATTTCTTCATCATTAAAGTATGACACATTCAATCTTAAAAAATATTTTTACTACAGCTTTAATGATAAGCTGTATTTTTTTGTGTGCATGCGAAAATGATATAGAGAAGGTTAAAAATTTAACGCTCAAAAAAACAGGAATTGAAGAAGCAAGAATGGTTAAATTAAATTACACTTTGGGTGGTAAAAAGAAAGCTATCCTTAGCGCACCGCTAATGTTAAATGTTCAAGATATTGTTCCTTATGTAGAATTTCCAGAAAAAATACATGCAGACTTTTACAATGAAAATGGAAAGATTGAAAGTATTTTAAATGCACATTATGCGAGATACGAACAGTATAAAAAAATCGTAAACCTGAGAGATAGCGTGGTTGTTATTAATATTGAAAAAGGCGACACGCTAATTTGTGATGAATTATACTGGGATAGAAACAGAACAGGATCTGAGTTTTATACCGATCGCCCTGTAAAAATCAGAACAAAAACTGAAACCATAAACGGTAAAGGTATGGAGGCAAGTCAGGATTTTAAAAACTGGCATATTTTACATTCGGTTGGAACGATAAGCGTTCCGGCATCTTCGTTTCCGAATTAAATTTCTTATACCCAAATTTATCTTAAAAATGCCTTCGATGATGTCCTCTGCGACATAATGATTGTAATATTATTCAAAAAAGAAAATGTAAATAAAATTTTATCCTCTCCCACGGTTGAAACCGTGGGCTATTAAAAATGTCGTAAAGATTAAAAATGTAATAAGCGGAACGAAATTCACTTCCTTATTCTTTATTTTTAATTCCTTATTTAGTATTAAAATACTTCAAATTGGAACGAAATCCAATCAAGTATCCAGCATTAAATATCTAGTATCTAAAATCATTCTTTTTTCTTTCAAATATTAATCGTAATATTACGATTAATATGGGGGCAAGTAAAACATCTGAATACACAAAAAAAGAAATCGAATTGGCTAAATACGCTAAAGCCATTTCTCATCCGGCACGCATTGCCATTTTGAATTTTTTGATTAAAAAGAAATCTTGTATTTGCGGAGATATCGTTGACGAATTGCCCATTTCTCAAAGCACCGTTTCGCAACATTTAAAGGAACTTAAAGCTTCTGGTTTAATTAAAGGAAACATTGATGGAGTTTCGGTTTGCTATTGTATTGATGAAAAAGAATGGAAAAAAGCAAACGTATTATTGGGTGGTTTTTTTGAAAAAATTATTATCAACAAATCAGTTTGTTGTTGATCTATATATCGTTTTAAATCCGTACTAATTATTAAAAAACAAACATTATGCAAACAGAAAATGAACTAAAAGAAATTGTAAGATTAAAGTATAGCGAAATTGCTTTACAAGATAAAGAAACCAATATGTCGTCGTGCTGCGGAGCCGGTGGATGCTCAACAGAAGTGTACAACATCATGTCTGAAGATTATTCTACGTTAAATGGCTACAATGCTGATGCAGATTTAGGTTTGGGCTGTGGTTTGCCTACTCAATTTGCCAAAATTAAAAAGGGCGATGTGGTGATTGATTTAGGCAGTGGCGCTGGTAACGATTGTTTTATCGCTCGTCACGAAACTGGCGAATCCGGTAAAGTTATTGGCATCGATTTTACCACAGATATGATTGAAAGAGCTAGAATAAACGCAGATAAAAGAGGGTTTAATAATGTAGAATTCAGACAAGGTGATATTGAAAAAATGCCGATTA
This sequence comes from Chitinophaga pinensis, assembly GCA_943331145.2. Classification (GTDB taxonomy): domain Bacteria; phylum Bacteroidota; class Bacteroidia; order Chitinophagales; family Chitinophagaceae; genus Ferruginibacter; species Ferruginibacter pinensis_F. The sequence goes on along the minus strand of CALQKL020000038.1, from coordinate 3,377 downwards.
TAGCTAACGCTGCTGATGTTGTTGTAAGCAATTGTGTATTGAATTTGGTGCCCAATAAAAATGCCGTTTTTAGTGAAATATTTAGAGTGCTAAAACCTGGAGGTCATTTTTGTATTAGTGATGTTGTTTTATTGGGCGCATTGCCTCAAGCATTAAAAAAAGATGCTGAAATGTATGCTGGTTGTGTTGCGGGCGCCATTCAAAAAGAAGTATATCTCGAACTCATCCATGCCAATGGATTTAAAAATGTACTTGTTCAAAAAGAAAAAGCGATTATTATTCCTGACGATATCTTAATTAATTATTTATCAACCGAGGAAATTAAATCCTATAAATCTGGTACAGCTGGCATTTTTAGCATAACCGTTTTTGCTCAAAAACCAGAAGTTAATATTTGTGCTCCTGGTTCGGGATGTTGTTAAAAAATAAAACTTTAAAAAATGGCAAACAATAATTGTAATCCTGTTATTGAAAGAAAAAAATTAAGTTTTTTAGATAGATACTTAACCTTATGGATTTTTCTAGCAATGATTGCTGGTGTTTCTATTGGTTATTTTATTCCTTCAGCCCCAAAATTTATCCTATCTTTTTCTAATGGAACTACCAATATTCCTTTGGCCATTGGATTGATTTTAATGATGTATCCTCCTTTTACGAAAGTGAAATATAATCAATTGGGTGAAGTATTTAAAAACACCAAAATACTAGGCGCTTCACTTTTTTTAAATTGGATTGTTGGTCCAATTTTAATGTTTGCCCTCGCCATTTTATTTTTACACAATTACCCTGAATACATGGTGGGCTTAATTTTAATTGGTTTGGCTAGATGCATTGCCATGGTTATTGTTTGGAATGAATTGGCTGAAGGTAACAGAGAATATGCTGCAGGACTAGTAGCATTGAATAGCATTTTCCAAGTTTTATTATATAGTGTTTATGCTTTTATTTTTGTAACTATTCTTCCTCCACTTTTTGGCATTTCGGGTTCTGTTGTAAATATCAGCATTGGTGAAATTGCTCAAAGTGTGGCGATCTATTTAGGCATCCCTTTTCTAGCTGGTTTTTTAACAAGGGCAATTCTAATAAAATTAAAAGGGGTGGAGTGGTTTACCACAAAATTTATTCCTAAAGTTTCTCCAATTACATTGATTGCTTTACTATTTACCATTGTTGTGATGTTTAGTTTGAAAGGTCAAATGATTGTACAAATTCCGTTTGATGTTTTACGCATAGCGCTCCCTTTGGCTGTATATTTTGCATTGATGTTTTTCATTAGTTTTTTAATTGGCAAAAAAATGGGTGCAGATTATTCTACCAACACTTCAATTGCATTTACCGCCGCTGGAAATAATTTTGAGCTGGCCATTGCTGTTGCGATTGGCGTTTTTGGCATCAACAGCGGTCAAGCTTTTGCTGGTGTGATTGGTCCCTTGGTTGAAGTGCCTGCATTAATTATTTTGGTTAACGTAGCGTTTTGGTTAAGAAATAAATTTTATTCTTCTAATTCATAAATAATTTTTCAATGAAAAAAGTTTTGGTATTGTGTACTGGCAACAGTTGTAGAAGTCAAATTGCACATGGTTATTTACAGCATTTCGCTGGTGATAAAGCAGAAGTATTTAGCGCTGGCGTAGAAACACATGGGGTTAATCCTAAAGCCATTGCAACCATGAAAGCAGATGGCATTGATATTTCTACACATACCTCTAATAACATTTTAGAATATCAGAACGTTGATTTCGACTTCGTCATTACTGTTTGTGATAACGCAAAAGAAAGATGCCCATTCTTCCCAAGTAAAGCAGTGAAGTTTCATTATAACTTCCCTGATCCTGCAAAAGCTACAGGTACCGAAGATGAAATTAATCATGCTTTCAGCGAAGTAAGAGACATGATAAAAAAATATTGTTTAGATTTTACAACTACCAATCTATCATAATTTTTCATTTTATACGTTTCATTTACTTTCTGTTTCAATTTTTTAAAAAAAGTATAACTTATTTTAAACAATTTTAAATGTTGTATGTTTTGTATAAAAAACATATTTCATGACACGTTTATTTGATAAGTATAATTTAGGATTGCTATTTCTTTCCTTTTTCTTTTCTGTTTCATTAGTTGCACAAAAAACAGGCAGCATCAGTGGAATTGTACTTCAAAAAAATACGCAGCAAGCGCTTGTTGGTGCTACAATTAATGTTTCTGGCACTTCAATAAATACCGTTTCCGATTCATCTGGAAGATTTAGGTTGTTGAATATTCCTGTTAAAACATACAATGTACTGGTTAGTTCTGTTGGCTATAAAACCAACACCATTTATAATATTGTAGTTAGCGTTGGCAATGAAAATGTGTACTCCGTTGAGTTAGAAAATAATGACAATAAACTTCAGGAAGTAATTATAAAATCAAATAAACGAAGCGTTCGTGCAGCTTCTCTTGAAACCCCATTAAGCGTTCAACGACTTACATCTGAAGAAATAAGAAGTAATCCCGGTGGTGATTTTGATATCAGTAAAGTTATACAAACATTGCCAGGCGTTGGTGGTGGGCAACAAGGCGGTTCTTTCAGAAACGACATCATCATACGTGGTGGTGCGTCTAATGAAAATGTTTTTTATTTAGATGGAATTGAAGTTCCTGTAATTAATCATTTTCAAACACAAGGCAGTAGCGGCGGTCCCCAAGGAATTTTAAACACTTTTTTTATCGAAGATGTTAAGTTGAGTTCTTCTGCTTTTGATGCCCGATTTGATAATGCTTTAAGTAGCGTTTTTCAATTCAAACAAAAGAATGGTAACGCAAATAAATTTCAAGGAAACCTTAGAGCGAGTTTTACGGAAATGGGTTTAACGTTAGAAGGACCATTATCAAAAAATAAAAAAACAACTTTTCTGGCTTCTGCTACTCGTTCTTATTTGCAATATTTATTTCAAGCCATTGACTTACCCATCAGACCAAATTACTGGGATTTTCAAACAAAGATTACCCATCAAATAAATAATAAAACCACACTTACATTTATAGGTATTGGTGCCATTGATGAGTTTTCATTTGCATCGCCAAAAGAAGCAACTCCCGAAAAATTATATGCATTAAATTCAAACGTGAATGTAAATCAGTGGAATTATACCATTGGTGCTTCATTGAAAAAAAGTATTCCAAATGGCTTTTGGAATTTATCACTGAGTAGAACAAGTTTCAATAACACCATTAATAAATATGAAGACAATGAAAACCCAACTCCGGAAAGTAAAACCTTAGATATTGTAAGCGTTGAAAACGAAAATAAATTAAGATTCGATGTCAATAAAAACATCAATGGTTGGAAAATTTCTTATGGAGCATCTGCTCAATTGGCATCTTACACCAACAAT
>CALQKL020000037.1 GCA_943331145.2 Chitinophaga pinensis | reverse complement strand
TAGCGCCACCATTAACATTTACTTTTTCTAAATCCAACCCTAAATCATGAATACAAGCAATGCTTTGAGATGCAAATGCCTCATTGAGTTCTATTAAATCAAGATCAGTGACGGAGATGCCTGCACGCTTCAAAACTTTTTGTGTTGCTGGCACTGGACCAATTCCCATCACCGCAGGCTCTACCCCAGCCACAGCCATACTTTTCACAATCGCAATTGGGGTTAACCCAAACTTTTTAACTGCAGTTTCGTTTGCCAATAACATAGCAGAAGCGCCATCATTAATACCACTGCTGTTTCCGGCAGTTACTGTACCATCTTTTATAAATGCAGGTTTCAACATGGCCAATTTATCCAAACCTGAAAGTCTTGGATGTTCATCAATCTCAACATCAAATGTATCTTTCCCAACTTGAACTCGAACTGGAATTATCTCTTCTTTAAATTTATTCTCTTTAAATGCTTTTGCATATTTCTGTTGGCTGCTCATTGCAAATTCATCTTGTGCATGGCGGCTGATGTTCCATTGTTTGGCAATATTTTCAGCTGTTTCTCCCATCGTATATGGAAAATACATTTCTGCAAGTTGACGGTTTACAAAACGCCACCCCATTGTGGTATCAAATATTTGGGCATTTCTTTCGAACGCGCTTGTTGCTTTTGGCATTACAAATGGAGCTCTACTCATGCTTTCTACACCACATGCTATCATCAATTGCGCATCTCCACAAGCTATTGTTCTTGCACTATCCATAATGGCTTGCAACCCACTTGCGCATAATCTGTTAACGGTATTTCCAGCTATTGTTGTTGGCAATCCAGCCAATAAAGCGGCCATACGTGCTACATTACGATTATCCTCACCACTTTGATTGGCCGCACCTGCGATTACATCTTCAATGGCATTTACATCTACATTTGGATTGCGACTTATCAAAGCCTTAATGGCCAAAGCCAATAAATCATCTGGTCTAATAGAGGACAATACACCTCCATATCTGCCTATCGGCGTACGCACCGAATCTATTACATAAACAGTTTCCATATTTTTATAATTTTAGAAAACAATACCGTTACCTCCACTAAATTGGAAAATTTAATTATAATTTCCAAAAGTTTAGATTGTAACTAAAAGATATTCAAATGTAGGATGATTATCTTTGCGAAATGTCATCAACTAAAAATATCAGAGAACTTTCACTTGCAGAACTTAAAGCATACTTTGAATCTATAGGCGATAAAAAATTTCGCGCCATTCAAGCTTATGAGTGGTTATGGAAAAAAAACGCAAGAGATTTCGAACAAATGAGCAACCTTTCAGTTGAATTAAGAAAAAAACTTTCTGAAGATTTTGAAATGAACGCCATTCGTGTAGATGCCACTCAATATAGCAATGATGGCACCATTAAATCTAGATTCAAAACATTCGACGACCATTTAATTGAAGGTGTTTTAATTCCAACTGAAAAAAGAAATACCGCTTGTGTTTCGTCTCAAATAGGTTGCAGTTTAACTTGTAAATTTTGCGCAACTGGTAAAATGGAAAGAAAACGCAACCTAAGTTTTGATGAGATTTACGATCAAGTAGCTTTATTAAATGAACAGAGCGAAAAAATGTACAATAAAAAATTGACCAATATCGTGTATATGGGTATGGGTGAGCCTTTATTGAATTACAAAAACGTACTCAAATCAATTGATAGAATTACGGCTTCTGATAGCATGAACATGAGCCCGAAAAGGATTACCGTTTCTACAGCAGGCGTAGCAAAAATGATAAAGCAACTTGGCGATGATAAAGTAAGATTTAATTTAGCCCTTTCTTTACACGCCCCTACCGATAAAAAAAGAAATGAAATCATGCCCATCAATGAATCAAATACAATTGACACCTTGATTGAAGCATTGAATTATTTTTACGACAATACCAAAAACGACATTACTTTAGAATATATTTTATTTAAAGATAAAAATGATAGTTTGGAAGATGCTGCCGAATTGGTAAAAATCTATCGAAAAATTCCGACGCATCTAATTAATGTAATTGAATACAACCCCATTGCAGGTGCCGAATTCATTAAGCCAGAAGAAGACGCTACACAATTATTTACCGATTTCTTAGCAAAAAATAAAGTAAACGTTAGGGTTAGAAGAAGCCGCGGAAAAGACATTGATGCTGCTTGTGGACAACTTGCCAATAAAGATAAAATTTCATCTAATTAACCCAAAGCCGTTTTATTAGAATTGTAAAATGCATATAAAATGAACCTTTGTTTTAAATTATTAATCTTCTTATTGGTAGGCATTTCCAAAAATGCATCTGCTCAACACATTGGATTTCATGGAAAAATTGATTTAACAACACATATCGGGTTTGATAAAACTTCTATTCCTGTAAACATAAAAATCATACAACGAAATACAGCAAGCATTGAATTGTATTCCGAAAACCAAAACATGAAAGTCGATTCCGCTGGAAGTTATTTTATGATGATTGGCAATGGTAAAAACAGCACAGGAAATGTTGATTCCATCATTTGGTCGGATGGAAGTTTTTTCCTCCAAATTGCTTCAATCGAAAATAACAAATTCGAAGAAACCATATCGCTCAGAATTCCTACTAGCATTAACCCCGAAAATACAGAAGGCATAATCTCTGATACAGAAAATAAAGGTTTTGGGAAATTTAGCATTAACAAATCTCCAAGTAGAGCACCAAAAAAAATCACCTTTGATTTATCCACCAATTACGTAAATCTCGACTACCCTGGAGATACATATCCCATTTATCGACATTACGAATGGTTTGACACAGATGGAGACGGGAACGGAAATTCATTCATGCTAACTTACAGCGATAAAACAACCCATGAGTTTTGGCAAAATTCGAAAAAAATTGGCGATGTAAAATTGTATGCAACACCATTTCAAGAAATCATCATCAACGATTTACAAAACAACATTGATTTTGAAATAACCAAACCAGAAAAAGTAAAAAATTTAAGCATTACCTACGCCATAAAAAGTCCATTCTCATTAATCTATCTCATTGAATGGTAAGTGTTTCATTTATTGATCCACTTTATCAACGCCGCTTTTTGTAGAATCTATAATTACTGGCAAAGCAGTTTGCATAGAGTCGGAAATAGGCAACTGTATTGGAAGTTCTACATCTGTTTTAATTTGATTTGCAGAAGCCGTATTTGTTTTTGTTTTAGATTTTGATTTTTGCTTTTTAGGCTTGCTATTTTTTGTATCCTCTATTTCAACTGGTAATGCAGTTTGTATTGAATCTGAGTTAGGCGTTTGTGTTGAAAGCTCTAAAGCCGTTTTGTTTTTTATACTAGTGTTTGTTTTCTCTTTGGATTTTGTTTTTTTATTTTTTGGATTGTTATTTTTTGTAGAATCTATCATCAAAGGTAATGCCGTTTGAGTTTGTATTGAATCGGAACTAGGCGTTGAAAGATCTACATTTTTTTTATTTTGATCTGCAGGACTAGGTTTTGCTTTTTCTTTGGATTTTGATTTTTGATTTTTTGGCTTACCATTTTTTAATTGGTGATTTTGTTCATCCAATTTAACATCGCTATCATCATCAATCTTTAATTTGGCATGCTGAATTACAAAATAAAAATCCTTTGTTGTCAGTTTATCTAAAGCAACAATATGCTCTAAAAAATCGCCATTTTTATTCCATAACGTATTTTTCTTTTCTATTTCATACCCCACATTTGGAATAAAATGTTCTCCATCTGCCAATCCTAATGAAAAAATCGGGTTTTCTGGTGTTCTTCCCTTTCCGCTAAAAATCATAGCTTCCATAATCCTATCATTCAGGCTCATATAATAACTAGAAAGGCCGTTAAAATAAATGGCGCTATCAAATACCATGTCTTTTTCATAAACTTTACTGATTTTACTATATGCATATGAAATTTCGCGAAGCACCAATAAACTAAGCGGGTGACCCTGTAAATAAGATTTCGATTTTTCTATAGCTTCTGAAAATTCTTTAGCGTTATTGTGGTCAAAAATTTCAACTTCTTTTTCCATATCCTCCATTGGCTTGTACTTCGGATTTTCAGTAAAACCAATCATCAATGCAAGCATTTCATAGTTTGTCAGGCTAGAATCATTATCCTGAAACCTTTTTAATAGTTTTTCATAGAATAAATTCGATTCTTGATCTTGGCTATTCATTAAAATAGTCTTGAAATCTTTTTTATAATTAAAGGTTTGTATTGTAGAATCAACTGAATTCTGTGATTTTAAACCACTAAAAAAGAAGAAAAGGAGTAAAAAACTAAGGAAAAAGGGCTTCATATTTTTAAACATAAAGCAAATTAAATAAAACTATGAAGAATCAAAAAGAACAAATGATTAAATTATTTTGTAATCGATTTGAATTAAAGATGAATTACATTACCTTTGCGACGCTAATTACGTCAATTAGGTCAAGATTTCAATTGAGCGAGTTAGCATATTATGAGAGCATAAACCTACATATCATAGCTGAATTGTCAAAACAATTCCATGGGTAACCCTAATTACCTTGCTTAAAAATAAATTTCAAATACAATCTAAAACAACAAAATAAAAAAAGATGGCAGATTTACGTTATCAACGAAACTTTGGTATTGCCGCACATATTGATGCGGGCAAAACCACTACCACCGAACGTATATTATATTATACAGGTGTGAATCATAAAATTGGTGAAGTGCACGAAGGTGCTGCAACCATGGACTGGATGGCTCAAGAACAAGAAAGAGGTATTACCATTACTTCTGCTGCAACAACTTGCTTTTGGAATTTCCCAACTGTTCAAGGTGTAAAAGGACCAGATACAAAACAATTCAAATTCAACATCATTGATACGCCAGGTCACGTGGATTTCACTGTTGAGGTGGAGCGTTCACTTCGTGTATTGGATGGTTTATTGGCATTATTTTGCGCGGTATCAGGTGTAGAGCCTCAATCAGAAACGGTATGGCGTCAAGCTAACCGTTATAAAGTACCACGTATTGGATTCGTAAACAAAATGGATCGTAGTGGTGCTGATTTCTTAAACGTGGTAAAACAAGTTAAAGAAATGCTTGGCGCAAAAGCTGTTCCACTTCAATTGCCAATTGGCGCTGAAGACAACTTCAAAGGTGTGGTAGATTTGATTACCATGCAAGGAATGGTTTGGGATGATGCTACTCAAGGTATGACTTATAAAGTAGTACCTATTCCAGAAGATATGATTGATGAAGTAAACGAGTGGAGACAACATTTAGTTGAAGCTGTTGCTGAGTATGATGAAAAACTATTGGAAAAATTCTTTGATGATCCTAATACCATTACTGAAGCAGAAATGCACGAAGCGATTCGTAAAGCAGTAATTGATATCTCTATCATTCCAATGATGTGTGGTTCTTCATTTAAAAACAAAGGTGTACAAACTGCGTTAGATGCCATTTGTCGTTATTTACCCGGTCCATTGGATATCGATGCAGTTGGTGGAGTTAATCCTGACAACGGAGAAGAATTAATCCGTAAAGCTGATGCAAAAGAACCATTTGCAGCGTTAGCATTTAAAATCATGACAGATCCTTTCGTAGGACGTTTGGCGTTCTTCAGAGCATATAGCGGAAGATTAGATGCAGGTTCTTATGTATTAAATACAAGAACTGGTAAAAAAGAGCGTATCAGTCGTATCATGCAGATGCATGCGAACAAACAAAACCCAATCGATTTTATCGAAGCTGGTGATATCGGAGCAGGTGTAGGATTTAAAGACATCAAAACTGGAGATACTTTGTGTGATGAAAACCATCCAATTGTATTGGAAGCAATGACTTTCCCAGAGCCGGTAATCTCAATTGCAATTGAGCCAAAAACTCAAGCAGACGTTGATAAAATGGGTATGGCGATTGCTAAATTGGTAGAAGAAGATCCAACATTACGTGTACGTACAGACGAAGAAACAGGCCAAACCATTTTGAGTGGAATGGGTGAACTTCATTTGGAGATCATCATTGATCGTATGAAGCGTGAGTTTAAAGTAGAAATCAATCAAGGTGCGCCCCAAGTTGCTTACAAAGAAGCATTTAGAACAATGGTTCAACACCGCGAAACATACAAAAAACAAACGGGTGGTCGTGGTAAATTTGGTGATATTATGTTTGAAATCGGACCAGCTGATGAAGAGTGGTTAAAAGAAAATCCATTGGGTGGTTTACAATTTGTAAACGACATCTTTGGAGGATCAATTCCAAAAGAATTTATTCCACCAATCATCAAAGGATTTACAGCAAGTATGACCAATGGTGTATTAGCTGCTTATCCAATCGTAGATATGAAAGTGCGTGTATTTGATGGTAGCTACCATGATGTGGATTCTGATGCGATCTCATTTGAACTTTGTGCTAAGCAAGGTTTCCGTGAAGCAGGTCGTAAAGCAAAACCAGTTTTACTTGAGCCAATCATGAAAGTGGAAGTATTAACACCAGATCAATACATGGGTGATGTAACAGGTGATCTTAACCGTCGTCGTGGTATGCTAGAAGGTATGGATAGCAGACATGGTGTACAAGTTATCAAAGCTAAAGTTCCATTAAGTGAAATGTTTGGTTATGTAACTCAATTGCGTTCATTATCTAGTGGTCGTGCTACTTCTACCATGGAATTCAGTCATTACGCTCCTGCTCCAACAAACGTTGCAGAAGAAGTAATCGCTAAATCAAAAGGTAAAATTAAAATTGAAGATTAATTTCAACTTTTATAATTTGAAAAAAAGCTGTCTCTAAAGGGCAGCTTTTTTTTGTGCTAGAATCTGTTCAAAAGGTTCAATAAGTTCAATGCGTTCAAAAGGTTGGTGAGTTCCGTCTGCCGATGTTGGTGTTTTCACCAATCATCAAAGGAGTGAAAACGGTTTAAATCGCTTCGCTGGTTTAAGGGTTTAATGGTTTAAGGTGAATGTATTATCTCTTTGCGTTCTTTGCTACTTTGCGCCCTTTGCGTGAAACAAAAAAAGTTAAAGGGTTGGTGAGTTCCGTCTGCCGATGTTGGTGTTTTCACCAATCATCAAACGTTTTGAATACTAAAATTTAATTTCATTACATTTTGAAAATGATGACCGTAGATGTACCCAAAAAAATGTCGATCAACCTATTGAACCTTTTGAACCTATTGAACCTTTTGAACCTATTGAACCTTTTGAACCTTTTGAACTCATTGAACCTCAAAAACCTCTCAAACCTCCCAAACCTAACTAACCTCTCAAACCTCTTTACGCTTCAGCCCCTCAAACAATGCTGTGAAATGTTTTTTTGAAATAAAGTAAAAAGAATCGGGTTGAATTTTCTTTATTTTAGAAGAAACTTCTTTTGTTTTACCAAGTTTAGACAAAGCTAATGCTTGATATAAATGAAGTTGGTCGTAATAGCCTTTCCAATTAAATTCTTCATATTTTTCAAAATCTGTCAATGCTATTTCACTTATTTTCAAAAGATGCTCGTATTCATTAGCATGCCATAACCCATCGCAAACAAAATAATGAAAACCAGGAAATTCGCGAAACAATTCTTTTGCATTTCTTGGTTGTAATTTTTCTACTTTATAAATTTCACTGATGATTTTTGAAATCATTTTGGGATAAAACAAAAAGGAATATATGAGTTGCACTTGATAATATCTTCCCAATACAAATGGATGAATTTCTTTTGTTTTTTTATACTGAAGCAAAACTTTATTGTGATAAAAACTCATCATTTTATCATCCCCATCAAAAAAATATTTCAAGAATAAAACACAATTCGCAAACAGTTTTCCATCTTGCGAATTTTCATATTTTAAGTACAGCTCATACCCTTTATATTGAAATGCAGATAAGATTTCATAGTCCGGAAATAGCTCATAATAAAAAGCCCTTCCAGTTTCAGATTGAGCAAGCGGTAGCATGGTTTCTTCAAACAAGTTTTTATTCTCCCTTAAAAGCAAGGCCATTGTTCTACTTGCCGCCTGAAATGATTGATCTGATTTTAATATTTCTTTAAAATGTTTGGGTGTAAAAAAGTCAATAACAATTTGTGCAACAGAAACTTGTTTTTGTTTTGTGCATAAAGCGATGTATTCTTTAAGGATTTTAATCGTGTCGTAAGAAGGAGAAAATTCAGATTTATTAAATCCAAAAAAACGCTTTAGCGTAGAAAAAGAGAGGTATTTTCCAGTAGTCAATAAAATATGATTCGACAAGTTTTTACAATCAATGGCATTTTCGATTACAAGCTTACACTTGATTCTAATATCATTTTGTAAAGAAGCGATTTCTAATTTGGAGATACTATTTTTCTTCCTTGCCATGAGTTCAAAATTAAATATAAAATATCTTTTAATATAATTATCAAATTAATGGATCTTAATGAACATCGAATTGGGGTTTATAATGTTTCTGATGTTCAAGGGGTTCAATGCGTTCAAAAGGTTGGGGATTTTCGTCTGCCGATGTTGGTGTAATTTTCAATAATCAAAGTAGAGAAAATGATTTAAATCGCTTCGCTTTTTTCAGGGTTTAAAGGTTTAAGGTTGGAAATACTTTCCATCAATTAGCATCTTTGCTATTGAAAAAAACTTCGTGACTTTGCGCATTCTTGTCTTCGTGTCAAAAAAATACTGCAAGCATTTCGTCATAATATGTTTCAATTTCCTTTGCGTGCTCAGCGTCATTGCACCTTTGCGTGAAACAATAAAACTTTGAATCTCTAACATAGACAGCTTACTATCAACCATCCTTGCTAGAAAATCATTTACCGGCACCAATTACAAACCTGTGCCATTTTTTTATTCCGCCCCGCTGGGGCTGTAATTCATATTCATCATCTTTTTAGTAGGATATCACCCCGCTGGGGTTGTGTATAATCATCATTTTTATACACGCATCTTTTTACGTGAGCTCCCAACTTCCCCCTTCATGGATCGAGGGCGGACCTTTTGAAACCTTCTCTTTGATGTTTGGTGAAAACACCAACATCAGCAGAAAATGGAGCTAATATAACTTAGGAATTGTCTAACCTTTTGAACCCATTGAACTTATTGAACCTCTTGAACTTCATAAACTGCTCAAACCTCAAAAACCTTCTTCAACAAAAAAGTCCCGCTCTAAAGCAGGACTTAAATCGTTTTGGTACAGAGGTTATTTATTCTTCTGTTTTTGTTTCTTCTGGAGCTACTTCTTCAGCTGGAGCAGAAACTTCTGCTTCAACTTCAGCTGGCGTAACAACTTCTACTTTTTTCACTACTGGTACATTGCGACGATCCATGTGGGCTTTTTTATGAGCCGATTGACGTTGTGCAATTTGAGCATCATGCTCAGTTGTCCATTTTGTGAATTTTTCCATAGCAGTTGCTTCGTCAAATAGACCAAGACTTACGCCACGAAGTAGATGTTTAAGGAATAATACACCTTTGAATGAAAGAATACGACGAACGGTATCAGTAGGTTGTGCACCTTTCTGTAACCAGTCCAATGCCTTTTGACGATCTACCTGCACAGTTGCAGGAACAGTCAAAGGATTGTACGTACCTAACTTCTGAATGAATTTACCATCGCGAGGACTACGTCCGTCAGCAACTACAATGAAATAGAATGGTCTTTTCTTAGAACCATGTCTTTGCAATCTCATTTTTACAGCCATAAAAATAGAAATTTTTTAGGTTGTGAACAATAGGGTTTAATCCGCTTTTAAAAACGGAGGACGAAGATATATAAAAATTTGTGGAAAAGTTGTAGAAATATAAAATAATTTTTTTCCAAATTTTTAAACAAATAATTGGCACACATTTTTTAACGCTTACCCAATGCACCCAAGCCCGGCATATTTCCCATTGGCATTTTATTCATCATTTTCATCATCTCTTTCATCTGGTCAAACTGCTTCAAAAACTGATTTAATTCTGCAAGCTCTTTGCCACTCCCTTTTGCAATTCGTGTTTTTCTACTCGGATTTATTAAATCTGGATTTTTTCTCTCCTCCATGGTCATCGAATTTATCATCGCCTCAATTCCTTTAAATGCATCGTCATTTATATCCAAGTCTTTGATTTGCTTTCCTACACCAGGTATCATGCCCATCAAATCTTTTAGATTTCCCATTTTTTTAATCTGCTGAAGCTGGGTTTTAAAATCTTCAAAATCAAATTGATTTTTTCTAATCTTCTTTTCCAATTTGGCTGCCTCTGCTTCGTCAAATTGCATCTGCGCTCTTTCTACCAAACTCACAATATCACCCATTCCCAAAATTCGCTGTGCCATACGCTCCGGATAAAACACATCAAGCGTTTCCATTTTCTCTCCACTACTGCTAAATTTGATCGGTTTATTTACCGTGTATTTAATCGACAACGCAGCTCCACCTCTTGTATCACCATCCAACTTGGTAAGCACAACCCCTGTAAAATCAAGCCTTTCATTAAATGCCGCTGCCGTATTCACCGCATCTTGTCCGGTCATACTATCAACCACAAATAAAATCTCCTGCGGATTAATTGCCGATTTTATATTGGCAACCTCATTCATCATGATTTCATCTACAGCCAAACGACCAGCAGTATCTATAATGATTACATTTTTATTTCTTGATTTGGCTTCTTTAATGGCATTTTGTGCAATAGAAACCGCATCTTTATTTTCACGTTCGCTATAAACGTCAACCCCAATTTGACCACCAAGTACTTCAAGTTGATCAATCGCAGCAGGACGATAAATATCGGCTGCTACCAATAATGGAGATTTCCCTTTTTTTGTTTTTAGATAATTGGCCAACTTTCCACTGAATGTTGTTTTACCACTACCCTGCAACCCTGCAATTAAAATGATGGCTGGATTACCTGTTACATTAAATACACTTTCTGAACCACCCATCAATTCGGTTAGCTCATCCTGCACAATTTTCACCATCTGTTGGCCAGGATTTACTGCTAGCAAAACTTTAGCCCCCATTGCCTTTTCTTTTACTTTATCCGTAAAATCCTTGGCAATTTTATAATTCACATCGGCATCTACTAAAGCTCTTCTAATGTCTTTTATTGTATTTGCAATATTTAAGTCGGTAATTCTCCCCTGACCTTTTATATTCTTAAATGCACTTTCTAATTTTTCACTTAAATTCTGAAACATATTTCTTGCTTTTTTAAAACCCTGATTTATTATTTATTAAACGCTGCATTTAGCAATTCAGCTTGTTCTTTAGCATGCATTTTTGCATAACCCGTAGCCGTAGCCGCACTTGCTACTCTGCTGAAAATATAAAAATTGATATTCTTCAAATTCATTCTAAGATAAGATGCTGCACCCATGTTTAATGGCTCTTCTTGAACCCAATACCATATTGCTTTTCCGTATTTTTTATACAGCTCATCCAATTGATTTTGAGGCAACGGATACAATTGCTCTATTCTAACTATTGCAATATCAGTACGATCTTCTTTTTGACGCTTTTCTTCTAAATCGAAATAAATTTTTCCAGAACACATCAATACTTTTTTCACGGAAGCTGCATCAGCAGTTCCATCATCTATTACTTCTTTAAACGACCCTTTAGTGAATTCTTCTACATCACTATAACTTCCTGGATGGCGCAAGTTCGCTTTAGGTGAAAAATTAATCATCGGCTTTCTAAATTCCCATGTTAATTGACGACGTAAGGCATGAAAGAAATTCGCACCAGTTGTAATGTTTGTAATGATGATATTATTTTCAGCACATTGTTGTAAAAAACGCTCTAATCTTGCACTGCTATGTTCTGGACCTTGTCCTTCATAACCATGAGGCAGAAGCATAACCAATCCATTCATTTTTTGCCATTTCGTTTCTGCAGAAGTTATAAATTGATCAATAATGATTTGAGCGCCATTTGAAAAATCTCCAAATTGCGCTTCCCAAATGGTTAACGTATTTGGATTTGCCATTGCATAACCATATTCAAAACCAAGTACCGCATATTCACTTAAAAACGAATTGTAAATTCTAAATTGAGCAGCGTCTTTATTTGCAAAGTTCAAACGGCTGTGTTCAACATTTGTTTTTTCATCAAACAACACGGCATGTCTATGACTAAATGTACCACGCTTCACATCTTGTCCGGTCATTCTAACATCCTTACCTTCAAAAATCAAACTTGAATACGCCAACAATTCTGCTGTAGCCCAATCAATTTTTTGTTGGTCTTGAAATAATTTCATTTTATCCTGAATCAATTTCTCAACTTTCTTCAATGGCTTAAATTCAGCAGGCCATTGCATTAAACCATCAAAAAGAAAATTTAAATCAGCTTCTTTGATTGCAGTATTTGGCGAAGCTTGAAAATCTTCTTGTGTTGCTTTACGCAAACTTTGCCACCAAAGCTCAGGTTGTTGATATTTATAAGGCAATGGATTTTGCTTCACTTCATCTAAACGATCTTGAAGCTCTTGCAAAAACTTAAGCTCCATTTCTTTGGCAAGCGATTTTGCATCTGGCTCTCCATTTTCCATCAAAAACTGCGTGTACACTTCTCTTGGATTCAAATGCTTATCAATTAGTGCATACAATTGTGGCTGTGTAAATTTGGGCTCATCTCCTTCATTGTGTCCGTGTCTGCGATAACAAACCATATCAATAAAAACATCTGCATTAAATGTTTGACGATATAAAGCCGCAATTTCAGATACTTTAACCACTGCTTCAGGATCATCACCATTTACATGAAAAACAGGCGCTTGAACCAATGAAGCAATTGATGTTGAATAATCAGCACTTCTTGCATCTTTAAAATCTGTAGTAAACCCAATTTGATTATTGATGATATAATGTATTGTTCCGCCTGTAGTATACCCATTTAATTTACTCATTTGAAGCACTTCATAAATAATGCCTTGTCCAGCAACTGAAGCATCCCCATGAATCAAAATAGGCAATATTTTTTTATGGTCGCTACCATACATCACATCTGCTTTACTTCTAGAATACCCTACCACTACTGGATCTACCGCTTCCAAATGCGAAGGGTTTGGACATAATTTTAAATGTAATTTTTTACCAGAAAAAGTTTCTACATCACTAGTAAAACCAAGATGATATTTCACATCACCGCTTCCCATTGTAGTATCTGGCAAAGCGTTTCCTTCAAACTCATTAAATATTTCTGCATAGGTTTTCCCTAAAATATTGGCCAACACATTCAGTCTTCCGCGATGCGCCATTCCTATAACAACTTCTTCTACATCATTTTCAGATGAAGCATTTAAAATGGCATCCAAAGCCGCAATGGTTGTTTCACCTCCTTCTAAACTAAATCTTTTTTGTCCGATGTATTTGGTGTGTAGAAACTTTTCAAACATAACACCTTCGTTCAATTTTTGTAGTATTCTTTTCTTTTTTTCAATTGAGATCGGCTCGAAAACTTTTTTCTCAAAAGCATTTAACAACCAATTGTATTTTTCAGCATCGTTTATGTAAGAAAAATCAATACCAATATGATTTGTATAACAATTTTGAAGATGGGCAATGATATCTTTTAAAGTACTTTTTTCGATGTTAAGCAAATGGGCTACTTGAAATTGCGCATTCATATCTGCTTCTGATAAACCAAAATTAGAAATCTCAAGATTTGCATGTCTGTCAACTCTTTCTCTAATGGGATTTGTTTTTGCAATCAAGTGACCGCGATTTCTATATGCTTGAATCAATTGATAAACCGCAAATTCTTTATTAAGATTACCTACAGAAATTGTATTTTCTGCATGTGCAGAAACTTTTCCATTAGCCACATTAGAAACGGCAAAATCAAAACCTTCAAAGAACTTTCTAAGTTCTTGATCGATACTAGTAGGGTTATTTACAAAATCCTGGTATAAACTATCAATATGGGCCGGAGTAGAATTTGTAATAAATTGAAAATCCTTCATAATGGTTAAAATAATTTTATTGAAGCGCTTTAATTGTTAATTTGGTTGCAAATATCGGCTTAAAACTTAAGAATCTAAGACAGAAATCTTGTATTTTTAAATGATTTTTTTT
>CALQKL020000036.1 GCA_943331145.2 Chitinophaga pinensis | reverse complement strand
GCAGTTCTTTCTCCGATATCCATTACCTGATCTTCCAATTGTTTTTTGGTTTTTTCTACCACTTCTTCAATACGCGCAGGGTGAATTCTTCCATCAGCAACCAAGCGCTGTAATGATAAACGGGCAATTTCTCTACGTAATGGGTCAAATGAAGAAAGCACAATTGCTTCTGGTGTATCATCTACAATTAAGTCAACCCCAGTTGCAGCTTCAATGGCTCTGATGTTACGTCCTTCTCTACCAATAATCGATCCTTTTATTTCATCGCTTTCCAAATTGAAAACGGTAATTGAGTTTTCAATAGCCTGTTCTGCAGCGGTACGTTGAATGGTTTGTATTACAATCTTACGGGCTTCTTTATTGGCTTTTTGTTTCGCATCTTCAATAATTTCTTGTTGTAATACAAGCGCACGTGTTTCAGCTTCTTGTTTTAAACTCTCAATCAATTGATTTTTAGCGTCTTCGGCAGATAATCCAGCTACTTTTTCTAAACGGCGAATATGCTCTTCTTGGTGCTTTTCAAGCTCCGTTCTTTTAATATTTACAATATCCGTTTGACGATTTAAATTTTCTTTGATGGCTTCGTTTTCTTTGATTTGCTTTTCAACATTAGCATCTTTTTGATTTAAACTCTGCTCTTTTTGCTTAATGCGATTTTCAGATTCGCTTAATTTTTGGGTACGTTGAAGCACATCTTTATCCAAATCTGCGCGCATTTGCACAATTTGTTCTTTCGCTTCTAAAAGTTTCTCTTTTTTTAAAGTTTCAGACTGAGATTTTCCATCTGCAATCATTTTGTCTGCTTCCGCTTTTGCATCTTCAACTATTTTATTATTGTTTTTTGCAAAAATGAGCTTTCCTGCTACGATACCCGTGACCGCTGCTACCAAAATATAAATAATATTTATCGCTTCCATTAAATTGTGTTGTTTTAAACTGATTAAATTAAATCCACGCTCTATAAATTAAGTTTTTTATCAAAAAACTTTGCGCGAAGGTATTAATTTTTATTGAAGATTTTATTGAATTTAAGAATCAATAAAGCAATTAGTTATTGTTAACCAACGAATTGTTTAAAAAATCCATCGCGAAATGGGAAGAAATCTTTATTTATGGAGATTTATAGTGCTTTATCCAACTGCGCTTCTATTTTAGAAAGTCGGTCAGTTAACTGCTCTATCAAAACCGAAGGATTGTCCAAATTTGCATTTTGTGTGGCATACCAAATAATAACCATCGCAATATAATCTTGCATATCTTTTCCAGAGAAATTGGTTTTGAACTCAATAATCTTATCATTGATGAGTTTAACTGTTTTTCTTACAATTTCTTCATCATTTCTGCTGGTTTTAATCCGATATGTTCTGTCGGCAAGTAAAATATTTACCGGTATCATTTCTTCTGCCATAATCAAAATTTTATTCGCTTAACATAGCAATGCATTTGTCAATCTCTCTGATATATTTCCCCAATGCTTGTTCAAATGATTTTTTTTCTTTTTCCTCTAATTTACCCGCCATTGATTTTAATAAATATTGCTGCTCTTCAAGTAACCTGATTTTCTGTTCATGTGCTTTTTTATCTGCCGTAAGTGCTTGAATGGTTTCCACTTGTTGCATATGCTGCTTTTTCAAAGCGTCATAGTTCTTCAACACTTCTTGAAGTTTGGTGTTTATTCTATTGATATGTGTTTCTAATTGCGACAATGATTTTATTTTCTTATTTCAGCTTGTAATTGTTTTTCAAAACCGGTCATTATTTTTTGAATGTATTCGTCAATTTCCTTGTCTGTTAGTGTTTTTGCTTCATCCAAAAATGTAAAAGTTAATGCCATCGATTTTTTATCTGCACCCAACTTTTCACTCTCAAAGATATCAAATAAAGATATTGAAGTCATCTGTTCTATTTGCTGTCCATTTGCTACTTTTTCTAACTGTGCATAAGTAATTGCTTTATTTACCACTACGGCCAAATCGCGTTGTACTGCCGGGAACTTTGGCAGCTCTTTATATTGAACCGACTTATTTTTCATCGAATACACATAATCCATGTCTATTTCTGCAAAAAATACTGAGTGCTTGATGTCGAATTTTTTTAACGTGGAAGTCGAAATTTCTCCAATTGATCCGATTTTATTTTTTCCAATCAACAATTCCACGCCATATTTCCAATCGGCATGTTCAATTTTTTGCGTGCTTACTTTTTTCACTTCAGCAATTTTTAAAACCTGCTCAACCACAGATTTTAAATAGTAAAAATCAGCGGGTTGTTGATTTTTTTGCCAATTGTTTGATTCCAAAGTTGCCGAAACATAAATAACCAAATTATTTTTTTCCTGATATTTATTTTCGCCGTTATTAAAATAGGTCTTGCCAAATTCAAATAATCTCAATTGATGATTTTTTCGATTGATGTTGTGTGCAATTACCTGAAGTCCGCTTGGCAACATGTCTAAACGCAACATATCTAACTCAGATGTTAAACTGTTGATCATTTTAACGCCCGATTTTAATTGTTCTTCCGAATAGAATGCGCTGTTGGTAATGCTGTTGGTAAAGATTTCGTAAAAGCCCATACCTACGAAAGTGTTTGCCAATTTTTCTTTTAAAATAAATGGCCGATTGTTTTTTTCTATCGATGGCGAAATGGTAATTGTACTCGGAATTTCTATATTATCCAATCCATCTATGCGCATAATTTCTTCCACTACATCTGCTGGAATACTGATGTCTGGCTTACTGTATGGAACCGCTAATTTAAGTTGACTTTCTGTTTCTTCAAGCAATTCAAAACCCAATGCCAATAATATCGCCTTCACATCAGAAGCTTCATATTTTTTACCACTTAATTTTTTTAAGAAACTAAATTCAAAATCAATTATAGTTTTTGGATTGGGATTTGGATAAACATCAATCGGACTTCCGCTAATTGTACCACCGGCAATTTCATGGATTAATTGTGCAGCTCTTTTTAGTACCACTAATGTGTTGCTAATATCAACGCCTTTTTCAAAACGAGCGGATGCATCTGTTCTAAGATCGTGTTTTAAAGCCGTTTTGCGGATAGATTGTTTGTCAAAACATGCACTTTCCAAAAATATATTTTGTGTGTTATTTTTTATGCCGCTTTCCAACCCACCAAAAACACCCGCGATGCACATTGGCTCAACTTCATTGCAAATCATTAAATCTGTTGCCAATAATTTTCTTTCTTTTTCATCTAAGGTTTTAAATACTGAATGTTCAACGGCTGTTTTTACAATTACTTTTTTACCAGTTATTTTATCTAAATCAAATGCATGCAATGGTTGGCCAGTTTCATGCAAAATAAAATTGGTAATATCTACAATGTTGTTGATGGGTTTTAAGCCAATGCTTTTAATTCTTTTCAAAAGCCAATCTGGACTATCTGAAATGGTAACGCCTAAAATTGAAATGCCACTGTATCTCAAACAAGCATCTGTATTTTCAATATGCACTTCTACATTTGAAGCCAAATCATTAAAATTCAATGTATCATTAAAAGGCAGTTTTACAGAAAAAGTTTCTTTATGGTGATAGGATAAATAAGCGCAAACATCTTTAGCAACACCCAAATGGCTCATGGCGTCCATTCTGTTTGGTGTTAAACCAATTTCATAAATATAATCAAGCTCGGGATTGTATAATTCTTTGGCAGTTGTACCAACAATGGTTTCCTCGCTAAGCACAATTATACCACCATGATCATCACTAACGCCTATTTCATCTTCAGCGCAAATCATACCTTGACTTTCAACGCCTCTGATTTTTGCTTTTTTAATGTGAATGGCATCGCCAATTGTAGGGTAGATGGTTGTGCCAATTTGAGCGACAATTACTTTTTGACCAACAGCAACATTTGAAGCGCCACAAACTATGTTTAAAAAATCGGGAAGCCCTACGTTTACCGTGGTTAATTTTAATTTATCCGAATCCGGATGTTTGATGCAAGTCATCACTTCACCCACAACCAATCCGTTTAAACCCCCACGAATAGATTCCGCTTTTTCCATACTTTCTACTTCCAATCCAATAGAAGTTAATATTTCGGATAATTTTTCAGGTTCAAGCGTGATCGGTAAGTATTCACTAAGCCAGTTGTAAGAGATTGTCATGACGTATAAAATATATTTCGGGGCAAAGATAGTTTTTTACGATTTCAGTACCCATTTTTCAATAGTGATATTGGAAGAAAATGGAAAATTTTGAGAAAATAAAACTTTATTTTTTTTCAAAAAGTGCAAAATTATTTTAGTCAAAAAACTTATTCTCGTTTAAAATGTGCAGAATCCAATGGCGATAACAAAAGCTTTGTTTATAAACTTGTGAATAACTGGTTAATAAGCTACTTTTGATGTTAATTAAGCGTGGATAATATTAGAAGCTTGGGTTATTTAGAATGAATGGTTTTATTCTTAAAAGTTTTGATTTTACCTTAGCCAACCCGCTAAACATTTATTAACGTTATTAAAATATATTGATGGAAATAACTAACCTTAACAAGGATAAAAAGTTCAAAAAGAAACCTAATGTGGACCTAGGTTCGATGGTTTTTGGTAAAATTCCGCCTCAGTCAAAAGAGTTGGAAGAAGCAGTATTGGGCGCTGTAATGCTAGAAAAAAGTGCATTTGATGTGGTTGTAGAAATATTAAAGCCAGAATGCTTTTATTTAGAAACACATCAGCGAATTTTTAAAGCCATGCAAGCTTTGGCCGTGAAAAGTATGCCCATAGATTTGCTTACTGTGGTTGAAGAACTAAGATTTAGAGAAGATCTAGAATTTGTTGGTGGACCTTATTTTTTAACCAAACTAACCAATTCTGTTGTATCGTCTGCCAACATTGAATCGCATGCACGTATTTTGGTTCAAAAGTTTATACAACGCGAGTTAATTCGCATAAGTGGTGAAATTATTGGTGAAGCTTATGAAGATAGTGTAGACGTATTTGATATGCTTGATTCTGCTGAATCGAAATTATTTGAAATTACCAACAATCACCTTCGTAAAAACTTTGATAGCATTGAAGATGTGATAGTAACAACTATCAAGAAAATTGATGAAATGCGCAACCGTCATGAAGATATAACGGGCGTCCCTACTGGTTTCCCTTCTTTAGATAAATTGACTTATGGTTGGCAAAATAGTGATTTGATTATTCTTGCAGCAAGACCTTCCGTGGGTAAAACTGCCTTTGCACTTAACCTTGCCCGTAGTGCCGCGCTTCATCCTACAAGGCCTACAGCAGTTGGATTTTTTAGTTTGGAGATGAGTAGTGCGCAGCTTGTGCAGCGTATATTGAGTGCAGAGAGTGAGATTCATCTTGAAAAAATTTCTAGAGGAAAGCTTGAAGAGCATGAGATGAAGCAGCTATATAAAAAAGGAATTGAAAAATTAAGTAAAGCGCCGATTTATATTGATGATTCTGCAGCCTTGAACATTTTTGAATTAAGGGCTAAATGTCGCCGTCTTAAAAACAAATTCAATGTTGGTATTATCATTATCGATTATTTACAATTGATGAGTGGTAGTGCAGATAGAAATAGCAATCGTGAACAAGAAATCAGTAAAATTTCTAGAGATTTAAAGAGCTTGGCTAAAGAATTACAAATTCCAATTATCGCATTGTCTCAGCTGAGTCGTGAGGTGGAGAAAAGGAAAGAGGGAAATAAAATGCCGCAGTTGAGTGATTTGAGGGAGTCGGGTGCAATTGAGCAAGATGCCGATTTGGTTATGTTTTTGTATCGTCCCGAATATTATGAAATTACAGCTAACGAGAATGGTGAAAGCAACAAAGGAGAAACGCATGTAAAAATTGCGAAGCATAGAAATGGTAGTTTGGAGGTTATTAAATTAACTGCCTTATTGCATATTCAGAAGTTCATTGAAGACGAAAGTGCACAAGATTTTGGTGGATTTAGTATGCCTGGCGAGGGTGGAAAATGGCGCGCTATTTCGGAGACAGGTGGCAATAACGAAGCGAAAATGTTTATTCAAAAAGGCAGTAAAATGAATGAAGAAGAATTTGATGAAGATGATGACGGAAGACCATTTTAATAATTAATTTTTGCAATTTTAGTTTATGAACTTGCCTATTTTTTTTACCCATCAAATCAATGAAACCACATTGAGTGAAGAAACCTCCAAGCATATTGCTCAAGTATTGAGGATGCAGGTTGGTCAACACATTCAACTTACAGATGGGAAAGGAAATTTGGTAACGGCCTTATTGGTTGACAACCATAAAAAAAAATGTGTTGTACAGCACACAGAAACACAAACTTTCAAAAAACCTGAAAAAGAAATTACAATAGCCATTTCATTGGTAAAAAATGCCAGTAGGTTTGAATGGTTTTTGGAAAAAGCTACTGAAATTGGGATAAGCACCATCATACCAATGATTTGCAATAGAACCGAGAAACAGCATTTCAGAACAGAGAGAATGAACAGCATTTTAATCAGTGCGATGTTGCAATCCAAACAAACTTGGTTGCCCGAATTGAAAGCTCCCACGCCATTTAATGAGTTAATAAAGTTAAGTAGTCAAACCTCGAAATACATTGCACATTGCGAAAACGATGATCAGAAAATACAATTGTCTACTTTACAAAAAACAAATCAATCGATTATTCTTATTGGACCAGAAGGGGATTTTACACCAGATGAAATACAATTGGCAAAGCAAAATAACTTTTTGCCCGTAACACTTGGAGACACTCGGTTAAGAACGGAAACAGCAGGAATGTTTTCAGCAGTATTATTAATGAGTTGATTATTTTTGTTCTTCTTCAATTATTGGTTCGTTAAGTTCCACCAAATGTTTCTTTTTCATTCTATTGTGCATGATCATGTTCAACACTTCTACACTAAAAGAAAATGCCATTCCGAAATAAATGTAATTTTTAAGATGCAGAGATTCTGCCTTCTCTGCGTCCCATCCTTCTATCACCAAACTCAATCCAATCATTACCAAAAACGAAAGTGCCAACATTTTTAATGTAGGATGTTTATGAATAAAAGCAGAGATTTTAGGACTAAATAAAAACATAATAATCATTGCAATTACAACAGCAGCAATCATTATAGACAAATGCTTTGCCGTACCACCCGCTGTAATTATGCTATCAAATGAAAACACAGCATCAATAAGCATGATTTGTCCAATTGCTTTTGACATACTGAGATGAGATTTTTTTTTCGTGAGCGTGTTGGGATCTTCTCCTTCTAATTTTTCATGAATTTCCATCACGGATTTATAAATTAAAAACAAACCACCTGCCAGCATTACTAAACTGGCTAAGTCAAATCCTTTTTCTAAAATTGTAATTACCGCTTTTCCTTTTTGATTCAACAGCCAACTCAATCCCATCAACAACAATGCCCTACTTATCATTCCGGTAATCATCCAAACGCGTCTTGCTTTTAATTCTTCCTTTTCTGTTTTTAAACGATTGATAATAATGCTAACAAAAATTACATTGTCAATACCTAAAACGATTTCTAGAATTACCAATACAAAAAAACTAATGATGCTCTCTGAAGTAAATAATTGTTCCATAATGCTACAAATCTAATTTTTTAAAAAGTTTGATATTTTTTTTGCGATAGACGGACCTTCATACACAAAGCCTGTCCATACTTGTATTAACGATGCACCAGCATTTATTTTCTCAACTGCATCATTGCCATTAAAAATGCCTCCGCTACCGATGATGCACAATTTACCGCCAGTTTTGTTATTAATATATTTTATAAGGTCGGTGCTTTTTGTTTTTACCGGAAGACCGCTAAGTCCGCCAACACCAATTCTTTCAATCGCATTTTTATCCGTAATTAAATCGCTTCTATCAATTGTAGTGTTGGAAACAATCAAGCCGTCTAAATTTATTTCCACAGATAAATCGATGATGTCATTAACTTGTTCGATGGTTAAATCGGGTGCTATTTTTAAAAGTATTTTCTTTGGATTTTCTTTGGAAAGATTGCTTTTTTGTAAAACTGAAAAAATATTCTTCAAAGCATCTTTTTCTTGTAAAGCCCTCAATCCTGGTGTATTTGGACTGCTCACATTCACTACGAAATAATCAACGTAATCAAATAACCCATTGAAGCAAATTTCATAATCTTTCCAAGCAGATTCGTTTTCTGTGATTTTGTTTTTACCAATATTGCCTCCAATAATGAGCGAAGTTTTGGGATTCTTTTTTCGCCAGATAGATAAACGATTGGCTATTGCATCAACGCCGTCATTGTTGAAACCCATACGGTTAATTAATGCTTTATCTTTCGGCAGTCTAAACAAACGTGGCTTTTCGTTACCACTTTGTGGCTTTGGGGTAACAGTACCAATTTCAACAAAACCAAAACCAAGCGTTTCTAATTCTGTTAAATAAGCTGCATTTTTATCAAAGCCCGCACCCAATCCTACTGGATTTACAAAGTTTAAACCTAAAACATTTTGGGGGTTTTCTGATTGGAAACTATTCTTTAAAATAGATTTAATAAACCCAATTTTGCAAAAAAACTTCAACGCATTCATCGAGAAGTAATGAACCTTTTCCGGATCGAATAAAAATAGAAACTTGCGAATAAGATTATACATATCGGTGCGAAATTAGCTTACATATGTTGATTTAAATCAGATTTTTCCAACTATTATTCTTTTTCTCCTCAATTACAAATTCTTTATATTTGCAACATGGTTACAAAAATGAAATCGATTTGTTTTGCAATTTTTTTAATGCTTTTTGTTGGGTCTTTAAATGCGCTAAACATTAAGGGCGATTTTTCGGGTGTTGTTAAAGATAAGAAAACAGGATTTCCAATTGAAGGCGTTTCGGTGTATTTGGCTGATATAAAAACAGGAGGGAGTACAAATAAAGAGGGGGTTTTTAAAATATCCAACATCACAGACGGCAAGCATTTGGTGGAAATTTCACATTTAAATTATGCTACCATAATTATTGAAATTGAATTTAAAGGCAACGTACAAAAAGATTTCTTTCTTGAAGAAACAATTTTGGAAAACAATGCTGTAATTGTAACAGGGGTAAGCAAAGCGAGTCAATTAAAAACAGTTCCTTTTCAGGTTTCGGTATTGCGTCAGCAAGATTTATTGCAAACCTCCTCCATGAATGTTATTGAAAGCATTACAAAAAAAGCCGGGGTTTCGAGTTTATCTACAGGACCAGCCATTTCAAAACCACTAATCAGAGGTTTGGGATATAATCGAGTGCTCACGATAAACGACGGCGTTCGTCAGGAAGGTCAGCAATGGGGAGATGAGCACGGAATTGAGATTGATGAAGCCAGCGTACAAAAAATTGAAGTTTTAAAAGGACCAGCATCATTGGTGTATGGCTCTGATGCGATGGCAGGTGTAATAAATATCATTTCGAATGTGCCTGCACCAAACAATACCATCAAATTAAATGTTGGTTCTAACTATCAAACCAACAATCGACTAAGAAATTTCAATGCGAATATTTCAGGCAATAAAAATGGATTCAATTGGAGTATGTATGGCACCAAAAAAGCTGCGGGTGATTACCAAAATAAATATGATGGTTATGTGTTTAACTCTAAATTTAATGAGCAAAATTTTGGTGGATACATCGGATACAATGGCGGCTGGGGTTTTAGTCATTTATTATTTAGCCAATTTGATTTAACGGCAGGTTTGGTTGAAGGAGAGCGTGATAGTTTGGGGAATTTCATCAATCTTTTACCTGGTGGAATTGAAGCCACACCTACACAAACTGATTTTTTAAGTTCGAATCCATTTATGCCTTACCAACACATTAGGCATATTAAAGTAGCTTCTGATAATAACATCAAAATTGGCAATAATCACCTTACTTTAAATATTGGTTTACAACAAAACCAGCGTGAAGAATTTGGCAATCCGGATAATGTAAATGAACGTGCTTTGTTTTTTGATTTGAAAACACTGACTTATGCATCTCAATTTCATTTTAAGGAAAGAAAGGGTTGGAAAAATTCGATTGGAATAAATGGGATGAACCAGCAAAATACCAACAAAGGTGTTGAACAATTAATTCCAGATTATACATTAAATGACATTGGCGTTTTTGTTTACACACAAAAAGCAATCAGAAAAATAAATTTCAGTGGTGGTATTCGATTCGACAATCGTAATATTAATGCCAATCAAATTATTCGTGATGGAGCAAAAATTGGCGACTCCATTCAAAAAAGTTTTTCTAACGTTTCAGGAAGCATCGGAATTGCATACCCAATTACCAGTAAAATAAACTTGAAGCTAAATCTAGCAAGGGCTTTCAGGGCACCAAGTATTTCTGAGCTTTCATCAAATGGCGCACATGAAGGAACGTTGAGATTTGAGTACGGCGATAAAAATTTAACCAGTGAAATAAGCACGCAATCGGATATAGCCATTGAATTTAATGACGACCATTTTTCTTTTAATTTGGCGGGCTATTTTAACAATTTTAATAATTTTATTTTTTACAGAAAATTGCAAAGTAATGTTGGGGCAGATTCATTGATAGAAGTAGATGGGAATATGCTTCAAGCTTTTAAATTTGATCAACAGAAAGTAAATCTTGCAGGCATTGAATTTACATTGGATATTCATCCGCATCCTTTGGATTGGTTACATATTGAAAATACTTTTTCTTATGTTTCAGGCATATTTAAAAATGCCATTGAGGGAAGTAAAAATTTGCCGTTTATTCCAGCACCAAAATTACTAAGCGAGTTTAGAGCCGATTTTAAAAAATTAAACAGCCATTTTAGAAACAACTACATTAAGTTAGAAATAGATAACACCTTCAAACAATCAAATCCTTTTACGGCCTATAATACAGAAACTGCCACAAATGGATATACATTAATAAATACAGGATTGGGAACAGAAGTATTTTCTAAGAAAAACAATAAACTGTTTGCACTTTATTTTACGGCAAGCAATATTGGAAACGTTGCTTATCAAAATCATTTAAGCCGTTTAAAATATGCACCAACAAATCTTGCAACTGGAAGAAATGGCGTGTTTAATGTTGGACGAAATTTTGGTTTGAAGATATTGGTGCCGTTGAGTTTTAAGATTTAATACGATCTTGATTTTAATTTTAGCCATTTTGTAATGTTAGCTTAACTTCGAATAAAAAATTATGAACCCAATCATTTTAGTTGCTGGTGGCACTGGAAATTTAGGCAGTAAAATTATTCGAAATCTGGTTGAAATGGGAGCATCAGTTAGGGCAATTGTTCGCTTAGATACTGCTCCAGAAAAAATAAAGCAACTTGAAGATTCTGGTGCAATTGTGTATTGCATTAACATGATGGATGTTCAACAAGTAGCGAATGCATGTAAAGATGTCCAATGTGTTGTATCGGCATTAGCAGGTTTAGAAGAAGTGGTTTTAAACGTTCAAAAAGTATTATTAGACGGTGCAGTTTTAGCAGGTGTTCCCCGATTCATCCCTTCTGATTATTCATTAGATTTTACAAAGTTTTCTCATGGAGAAAATAGAAATTTAGATTGGAGAAGAATATTTCATACCTATCTTGATAAATCATCAATTCAATCCACTTCTATTTTTAATGGGGCATTTGCAGATTTACTAAAAGGCGAAATGCCAATGATTTTACCAAGACAAAAATGGATTTTGTATTGGGGCAAATCAGAACATAAGATGTCTTTTACAACAATAAAAGATACGGCGAGATATACAGCGTTTGTTGCATTGGATAATAGTTCACCTCGATATTTAATCGTAGCTGGAAGTCAATTGAGTCCTAGAGATGTTTGCGAGATTATGACTGATATTACAGAAAAAAAATTCAAACTATTCAGGGCTGGTGGCTTAAAAATATTAAGCACACTGATAATAATTGCAAGAAAATTGGCTGGCGGTGAAAATGAATTATACCCGCCATGGCAAGGAATGCAATATATGAGAAATATGATTGACGACAGAGCTCTAATAAATCATTTAGATAATGATCGTTATCCTGAAATGAAATGGACACCTGTAAAAACGATGTTGATTGAACATTTTAAAAAGTAGTAGATGAAATGCTTAAGTCTTTTTAATTATTCAAATTCCTTTGGCTTATGTTGTTTGTAATCTTTATCATAACCAACAAAAAAACGCATATAAATCACCCTACTTAAACGCATCATCCAAGGCTGTAAAACTATAAGTGCAACTGTATTTGTACCGAGCCAATAAAAAATTCTGTTGTCTTCTGTAGAAATACCAACCAACACCCACCAAGCCACGAACGTACTTGTAGAAATCGCCACCGCAAGTGCATAACTCACATAACCGGTGCCATACCAAAATCCAGGTTCCATGTCATATTTCTGATCACATATTGGACAATTGTCGTACATCTCAAAAATATGTTTTAAAGAAAATTTTCTATACGGATTGGCATCTTTAAACATTTTACCTTTTCTGCATCTGGGGCAACGCATTTTAATAATGCTGAGATAATAATTTGGAGTTGAATGCTTTGTATTTTCCATTGGGCAAATTTAAAATTTATTAGAGATCGCCAATTGTTACTTATGTTACACAATAAATTATTGATTTGAAATTTTCTTTCGCTCTCCAATTTGTTGACGCCACATGGCATAATAAAGACCTTTATCTTCAATTAATTTCTGATGGGTTCCCGTTTCTACCACATCACCTTTTTCCAAAACATAAATTCGATCGGCATGCATAATGGTACTTAATCGATGCGCTATCAATACCGTTATTTGATCTTTTGCTGTTGATATATCAATGATGGTATTTGTTATTTCTTCTTCTGTTAATGAATCTAACGCTGATGTGGCTTCGTCAAAAATCAATACCCTTGGTTTTCTTAGTAATGCACGTGCTATTGATATACGTTGCTTTTCACCACCACTTAATTTTAGTCCGCCTTCTCCAATCATGGTGTCCAACCCTTTTTCTGCTCGAGATAATAAATTGGTACATGCCGATTTCCTTAGTGCTTCGTTTAAATCATTTTCAGTAGCTGCAGGATTTACAAACATTAAATTTTCGCGTATGCTACCACTAAATAAATTGGTGTCTTGCGTTACAAAACCTATTTGATTTCTCAAATCGTCAAATAGGATCTCGGTTTCATTCATGCCATTATATAAAATTTGACCTTCTGCTGGTCTGTATAATCCTACAAGCAATTTCATCAAAGTAGATTTTCCGCTTCCACTCGGACCAACAAATGCAATTGTTTCTCCGAGTTTCACATCAAAACTAATTCCATCAATAGCTTTATGTGTAGCAGATTGGTGTTTAAAACCAACAGTATTAAAAGAAAGCGTTTCCACTGGGCCTAACTTTTTAGGGTTCAATGGTTCAGATTCTGGCGCTTTCTTCATCAACTTGTCGAAATTATTTAATGACGCTTCTGCTTCGCGATACGACAATAAAATGTTTCCAATTTCTTGCAAAGGACCAAACACAAAAAATGAAAATATTTGCATGGTTACCAATTGCCCAGCATCCATTTCATCTCTAAAAATCAACCACATCAAAATGAATAAAATCACTTGGCGCAATGTGTTTACCAACGTCCCCTGAACAAAACTGATGCTTCGAATTCTTTTTACTTTTTTTAATTCAAGTCCAAGAATTTTGTAGGTGTTTTTATTCAATCTTTCTACTTCTTGATTGGTAAGTCCTAAACTTTTTACCAATTCTATATTTCTTAAAGATTCTGTTGTAGAACCAGCAAGCGCCGTTGTTTCACCAACAATATTTTTTTGAATTGATTTGATTTTTTTGGAAAGCTTATTGGTGATTAAAGTAAGTACACCAATGCCAATAAGATATGCAACCGGAATTCGCCAGTTGATAAAAATTGCTGCATACACAAAAACGAAAACAATGCCAATGATAATACCAAAAAGGATGTTAATAAAATTGATCATAAATTTTTCTACATCAGATCTTACTTTGGTTAAAATAGATAAAGTTTCTCCACTGCGTTGATCTTCAAATTCTTGATAAGGAAGCGTCATGGCATGTTGCAACCCTTGTGTAAAAATTCGTGCACCAAATTTTTGTATCACAACGTTTGCGAAGTAGTCTTGAAAGTTTTTAGCTATTCTACTCATCAT
>CALQKL020000035.1 GCA_943331145.2 Chitinophaga pinensis | reverse complement strand
TAAAAAGCACACATGGTTACAAATTTAAGTGATACTTCATCTTTGGTGAGCAATTGGGTAAGTGAATTGAGAGACGTTCAAATTCAAAAAGACAGAATGCGTTTTAGAAGAAACCTTGAACGTATTGGTGAAATAGCTGCATATGAAATCAGTAAGCAATTAGAATACTCAATCGTTGATGTACAAACACCGCTTGGAATACACAAGTCAATGCTTTTTAAACAACAGCCGGTTGTGTCAACAATATTAAGGGCGGGTGTTCCAATGCATCAAGGATTACTCAATTATTTTGATAAAGCCGATAGTGCGTTTTTATGTGCATATCGAAAGCATCATGAAGATGGCAGTTTCGAAATCAAATTGGAATATATGAGTTGCCCTGATCTTACAAATAGAGACATGATTATTTGCGATCCCATGTTAGCAACTGGTGCATCTTTAGTAAAGTCGATTGATTTTTTAAAAACAGCTGGTCAATTTAAAAGCTTGCATATAGTGTGTGCAATAGCCAGTAAATTTGGAATAGAAACCATTAAAACAGCATTTCCTAATGCAAAAATTTGGTGCGGGGATATAGATGAAACTTTGTCGGATAAAGGATACATATTACCAGGACTTGGAGATGCAGGAGATTTGGCATTTGGTGAAAAAATTCAACATTAAAAAAACTGACAAATATCAGATTGAATTTTTCAGCTTCTTTATTGAGTTTTTTACATAGAAGTTTGACTTTTAAATCTAAATTATTATCTTTACGATAAGCATATTTACCATGAGAAAATTTATTCAAATAATTTGTCTTTTATTGTTGACTGCAACAGTTCAAGCGCAAGATCCACATTTTTCACAATTCTTTTCTTCTCCACTAACATTAAACCCTGCATTTACAGGGAAATTCAATGGTTCTTGGAGATTGGCTGTTAACCATAGAGACCAATGGCCTACCATTCCAAAAGCATATGTAACTACCAGTGGATCAGTAGATTTTCCGATTTTAAAAAGCAAATTGCCTGAAGGTGATGTTTTTGGAATAGGTATTTCAGGATTAACGGATGCAAGTTCTAATAATGCTTTGAAATTAAATTATGGTTCAGTTTCTGTTTCATATCATAAAGCTATAGACGAAAATGGATTTAATACATTTGGTGTTGGTTTTCAGGGCACATATGCTTCAACAACCATTGACAGAAGTGGATTATTATTTGAAGATGAATTGCGACAAAATGGATTCCAACCAAATACTTCAGGTGAATATCTAATCAACCCAAATTTAGGCAACACGCAAAAATATGTAGATGTAAATGCTGGGATGCTTTATTCTGGCTCAAGCAATGGGGAAAACAATTATTATTTTGGTGTTTCAATGTATCATATTAATCGTCCAAAAGTTAGTTTTTTAAGAAATTCAACAGCGAATAGTTGGTTTTTAGCGAGTCGTTTAACTGTACATGCAGGAGGCACACTCCCTATTTCAGATGTTGCAGGTATAAATCTTTCTCTTATTCATCAATCACAAAATAAAGCAAGCGAAACCGTTATTGGAGGCGCACTTTCATTGAATGCCAATGGGGATAAAGAAAACCCAACTAGCTTTTATATTGGTTCATGGCTTCGTGTAAATGATGCCATTATCCCTTATTTAGGTTTAGAATTTTCAGGAATCAGATTTGGCGCAAGTTACGACATCAACACCAGTACTTTAAAAGCAGCAACAGGTAGCAGAGGCGGCACTGAATTTTCAATCATTTATATAAAACGTCCTAGCGAGTATATGGGCATACCTTGTCCTAGATTCTAAGAAAATATATTGATTTCAACATCGCTACCATTCATTCTTTAATGATTTAATTCCATCATGCTTAAAGAAATTATCCTTTCCTTTCAGGCCTATGGTGAAGCACACCAATTCATAAAAAAACATCGATTGTGGAAATGGATTTTCATTCCAGGTATTTTATATTGTATACTATTTGTGTTTGGATTTTATTATTTCTGGACATCAAGCAATGATGCTACAGCATGGATGCTTACTAAAATTGGCGCGAAAAGTTGGTTGGATAAAATGCAAGATAGTTGGTTAAGTTTTTTCTTTATTGTTGGGCAAATATTTACGCATTTATTTTTACTGATTTTTTATTTCTCCTTGTTCAAATTTACATTTCTTGTAATTGGCTCACCAGTATTTGCATATTTAAGCGAAAAAACGGACAGCATTATTTCAGGTAATGAATATCATTTTGATTTTAAGCAATTGCTACAAGACATGATGCGTTCAATAAAAATTGCACTTCGTAATTTTTCGTGGCAAACAATATATATGTTGGCTTTTTTTATTGTTTCATTTATTCCATTAATTGGATGGATAACCCCATTAATCGCCATGTTTATTGATTGTTTTTATATGGGATTTTCAATGCTAGATTATAGTTGTGAACGAAATAAATTAAGTTCATCAGCAAGTATAGATTTAATAGGGCATCATCGTGGATTAGCCATTGGAAATGGAATGGTATTTTATATGTTTCACGCCATTCCTTTTTTGGGTTGGATGTTGGCTCCGAGTTATGCTGTTGTCGCAGCAACATTAAGCATGCACAAAGCAAAAGAAAATAAACTGATATCTTTCTAAATGAGAACAACTGTATTTTTAATCCCCTGTTTTTTAGCTGAAGATGCAAATGAAACCATTCCTGCTTATGTAATGGAAGCGGTTAAAAATTCGCAAGTCATCTTTGCAGAAAATGAGCGAACTACTCGGCGATTTTTAAAATCAATGGATAAAAGTATTTCGATAGATGCATTTGAATGGCATACGATTCATAAATCGGAAACGGATCAAATAAATATACAGGCTTTTAAATCATCAATTGCCTCAGGAAAAAATATCTCTATAATAAGTGAAGCTGGATGTCCGGGAGTAGCAGATCCAGGGCAACAACTCATTGCCATTGCACAAGAAATGGGTTGCTTTATAAAACCACTTGTTGGACCAAGTTCGATTTTATTGGCATTGATGGCGAGTGGCATGAATGGTCAACAATTTGAATTTATTGGCTACTTGCCAATAGAAAATGGAGAAAGAATTAAGAAAATTAAAGAGCTAGAATCAAGTTCATTAAAAAACAACAGTACAAAAATATTTATAGAAACGCCCTATCGCAACAACCCACTTTTAGAAAGTTTATTACAACACTGCAACGATAGAACCCGCTTATGCATTGGCGTTAACATTACTGGTAAAGATGAAATCATCCAAACCAAAAAGATTTCTGATTGGAAAAAAAACAAACCAGAATTGCATAAGAAACCTGTGATTTTTTTGTTGCACGCTGATAGTTAAAATCAAAAGTGAAAAGTAAAAAGTTAAAAATATAAATAGACATTTTTTGTCCCAACATATCGGCTAACTTTTTGAATTTTTACTTTTTACTTCATACTTACCAATACCTCAATCAGCATTATACCAAACAATTCCGGACTAATTTCTAATTCAATTTGGCATAAATTGCATTTAAATCGAAAAGAAAAATCATGAACATAGCAATAGTTTGTTACCCAACATTTGGAGGTAGTGGTGTATTGGCAACAGAGTTGGGAAAAGCATTAGCAGAAAAAGGGCATCAGGTGCATTTCATCACCTATCAACAGCCTGTTAGATTAAGTGGTTTTCACGCCAATTTGTTTTATCATGAGGTGCGGGTTCCAACCTATCCCCTATTTGATTTCCCACCCTATGAAACTGCATTAGCGAGCGCGATGGTAGATGTAGTAACCAATCACGACATTCAAATACTTCATGTACATTATGCCATACCACATGCTGCTGCTGCTTATATGGCGAAACAAATTTTAGCAAAGAAAGGAATCTCACTTCCTGTAATTACTACATTACATGGTACAGATATTACACTTATTGGAAAAGATAAAACCTACAGTCCAGTAGTAACATTCTCTATGGAAGAGAGTGATGCGTTAACAGCAGTATCTGAAAACTTAAAAGAAGAAACCTATAAAAACTTTGATATTTCCAAACCAATAGAAGTCATTTACAATTTTGTAGACATTGCTAATTTCAATAAAAAGCCAGTAGATGCATTTAAAAAAATGGTTGCACCAAATGGTGAAAAAATAATCATGCATGCTTCAAATTTCAGGAAATTAAAAAGGGTTAGAGATGTAGTAGATGTATTCATAAGAATTGCAAATCAAATGCCTGCTAAATTATTACTAATTGGTGATGGCCCAGAAAGGCCAGAATTGGAGTCATACACACGTTCATTATCACTTTGCAATGACATCAAATTTTTGGGTAAGCAAGAACAAATTGAAGACATATTACCTATTGCAGATTTGTTTTTATTACCGAGTGAATACGAAAGTTTTGGATTATCTGCATTAGAAGCTATGGCTGCAGAAGTACCCGTAATTTCCACCAATGCTGGAGGATTGCCAGAAATTAACATCAACGGATTTTCTGGATTTATGAGCAATGTGGGCGATATAGAAGACATGAGCAAAAATGCAATTGCTATTTTATCAGATCCATTAATACATCAGCAATTCAAAACCAACGCTTTTGCGCAAGCCAAACGTTTTGGCATCAATTCCATTGTACCTCAATATGAAGCGCTTTATGAAAGGGTGATGGGGAGTAAGGTTTAAACTGCTTCGCTGGTTTAATAGTTTAAGGGTTTAATGGTTGGAAGCATTTTTAAAAAGTATGAGCAAAAAAGAGAACGAGAGCAATCATTGAGTTCATACTTTCTTCTTCATTCACATTCTGTTTTTCGCTTGATACATGATGCTAGATTTTGGAAAATGATTCAACTCCCTTCCTCTTTCGGGGGAAGGGTTGGGGATGGGGGCTTACTATTTCCTTCTCAACCATTTCTCTGGATCGTAATTACTACTCTCATTGGAAATATAAAAATCAACTGCGCCGATACCATCAAAGTTTGCAGCTACTTTTCCAATAGATTGGCCTGTTTTAATTTGTTGTCCGCGTTGCACGGTAACGCCAGATAAATTGCTATATGTTGTAAAATAACGTCCATGTTGTATAATCACTACAGTCATGTCTTCTATCACCTGAACTGTAGTTACGGTTCCATCAAAAACAGCTTTTACTGTACTGCCAATATCAGAAGAAATGGTTACAGAAGTTACATCCATAACTGTACCACTAGGCAAGGTGTTTTTTCCATAATGCATCAATACCATTCCTTTATCCAAAGGCCAAGGCAAAGTTCCTTTATTTTTTTCGAAGCTTGCATTCAGTGCTAAATTTTCTGCATTCAATAATACACTTTCTACTGGTTTTGCTGGTGTATTTTTTGCAGGCGTTGAAGTTGTCTTTGTAATTGGAATACTTGTATTGTTGGTTTTATTTTTCTCTGCTTCTTTTCGTAATCGCTCTTTTTCTTTAGCCGCTTCTTTCAACGCTTTTTCTCTTGCTTCTGCCTGCGCTTTTTTAATGGCAGCCGCAATGGCATTATTTACCTTTTGCATTTGCTTACGCTTCGCTTCTATTTGTTTATTTAGTTGCTTGCCTTGTTTTTTTAATTCGGCCAACATTCTATCTTTTTCTTTTTGTTGCAACTCGAGTACCGCCATTTCTTTGCTTTGTACTTCTAATACTTGATTTTTAACATCTTTTGTGCTGCTTAAATCTGTTATTCTCTTCTTACGTAAATTTTGTGTACGCAAAATGTTTTGCCCCTGCATTTCACGATAAGTTCGATAACTTTTTAAATAATTTATTCGCTTTATTGCATCATTAAAATTTGCCGAAGAAAATATAAAATTCAAAAAGTCATAGTTACTCCTATTTTTATAGGCATAAACCATACTTTTTGCATACTCTTGTTTCAAAGTATCAAGCAATCGGTCATAACGATGAATGTCATTTGAAATATTGTACATATTGTTGTTCAAAACATTCAAATCTTTATTGATGTTGTCAATTACACGATCTTGTAAATTTACTTTCTTTGAAATAAGATTGTATTGAAGTATGTTTTCTTTTGTTTGTTGCTTATTACTGTTGAGCAACTGTTCTGTTTCTTCGATTTCTTTTTTTAATTGCTGGCGCTGCTTTTCAAGCTCTTCGCGGGTTTGAGGCTGAGCAATTAATACAAATGAAATGATATTAAAAAGGACAATGAATAAAATACGTCTAATCATGTAATAATTTTACAATTGTTGCAAAAATACAAACCATATTCAACTTTATATGAAATAATGGCTTTGTAAATAACAATTATTTTCTGATATAATTTTTAGGCACGTTAAAAGTAAGCGTCAATTCTTTGTTAAACTCGTACTGTTTGAAAATTAAATTTACATCTAATTTGGTTTTCTCCGAAACAGATATTTGACGCGATTTCGAAAAGAATACCCCATTCATTAATTCGTAGTCGTCATACGTTATATCCGCTGTTCTACTTCTCAATATATCTACATCATCCATTTTACTATGTACCATAATCTTACTGTCAATTGTTATGGTAAATAAATTTTTAAAAAATCGATTTATAGTTGACATTAAAATTCTGTCGTTTACTTCCCGATAAGATTGTATTGTATCTCCTAAAAATATTGGGTTTCCAATAATTAAGTCTTGAAGTGTTTTATAATCAAATGGAATTTCGGTTATTTCTTGTAAGTAATCGAGCGACCGATATTGCACTTCTTTTTCTTGTTTGTTAACCAATATCACACTGTCTTTTGTAATAAAAACTCTAAACACTTCGACGTTAATGATTGATGCTGATAATGAAATCCAAATTGCTGAATCTTTTACTATTTTAACAACCGCTGATATATCAGGATTCTTTCCTTTTGAACCAGTTGATTCTACTTTTATTTTGGCAGAAAATGTTTTAAAGTCAATATTGTTTTTCTTAAACTGACCAAATGTTTCATTTACTTTTCGAATTGAATCTGCTGCATTTTTATCTACAACAAGCTCAACAACTTCTTTGGATTGTATCACTTTATTGATTTGCTTTGTGGTTTTACAGCTTACTAATAAAATCAAGCATATTATAACAACTGATATTGAACTTCTCATTTATAATTGTTGTTCTTAAAAATTAGACTTAAAAAATGAATTTTATTCGATTATACTCGAATGTATTTATGCTGTAAATATACTGTTTAAAGTCCGGTTGAGTTTGAGGTGATAATTTCTAATTAAAAACCTTGGAATGTTTAAGAAGATGTTATTTTCTGTGATTTATTGCTTCCCCGTATGTCCAAATCCTCCAGCACCTCTTTCTGTTTCATTAATTACTTCTACCTCTATCAACTCCACCGTTTCTGTTTTAGCAAAAACCATTTGTGCAATTCTGTCGCTGTTATTTATGATTTGAATTTCGTTGCTTAAATTAATCAACAACACTTTTATTTCCCCTCGATAATCACTATCTATGGTGCCT
Organism: Chitinophaga pinensis; assembly: GCA_943331145.2. Lineage (GTDB taxonomy): Bacteria > Bacteroidota > Bacteroidia > Chitinophagales > Chitinophagaceae > Ferruginibacter > Ferruginibacter pinensis_F. The sequence goes on along the minus strand of CALQKL020000035.1, from coordinate 6,712 downwards.
GGCGTATTTAAGCAAGTTATCCCCTGCTTCAATGCCATTCCACTTCTTGGGCGAATTTGTATTTCAAAATTGGGGGGCAATTGCACAAATAATCCTGTAGGTATAAGCATTCTCTCCAATGGATTTAATGCAATAGGATCCGTCAAATTTGCACGAATATCCATTCCTGCAGATCCTGCTGTAGCATAAGCAGGCAGAGGATTAGAGGATGTATTAATGATATTAATTTTCATTTCAGACATACGAAAAATCTATTGTGATTTTTGTTTGAGTAAAACGGTTGCATAAGCCACCAAACCTTCTTCCCTCCCTACAAATCCCATTTTTTCAGTAGTTGTTGCTTTTACCGAAACATCAGAAATGTCCAATTGTAAAATGTCGGCAATCGCTTTTTGCATTGCAGAAATATAAGGTGCTATTTTGGGTGCTTGTAAACATAAAGTGCTGTCAATATTAACTACTTCGTAATTTTTTGAAGCAATTAAATCTTGGGTTTTTTGCAACAATATTTTACTATCTATATTTTTAAACGTGTTGTCGGTGTCAGGAAAATGATAACCAATATCGCCCAAGCAAAGTGCACCAAGCATGGCATCGCATATCGCATGTAACAATACATCTGCATCGCTATGACCTAACGAGCCTTTATGATGCGGAATTTTCACACCACCAATCCAAAGGTCTCTGCCTTCTACCATCTGATGAAAATCAACGCCGGAGCCTATTCTGTATGACATATTTTTTTAGTTCAAGAGGTTTTAGAGGTTTAAATCGCTTCGCTGGTATAAAGGTTTAATTCGCTTCGCTAGTTTAAGGGTTTGATTTATTATATTTTCAAAAACCATTAAACCATTAAACCGTTAAAATTTTAAACCAAAGTATTTGCAAAAATAAAAAAGCGTTTCCGGTTAAAGAAACGCTTTTTTAAAAAGTTATTTAGAATTATTTATTCATGTTGTACACTAAACTGAAACGTAAAGTGTTTGATAATGGGTTACGATTTACACCAGAACCACTTGGTAATAAATAAGAGAAATTTAATCCAACCATATCATACTTCAAACCAGCGCCTAAAGTAAAATATCTTCTATCTCCTTTGATTTTGTTTTCGTAGAAATAACCTGCTCTGAAAGCAAATTGATCTTTGTACCAATATTCAGAACCGATAGCAACAGTAGCTTCTTTCAATTCATCTTTTCCAGCATCACCAAAAGAACTAAACCAACTAGATACAACACCTTTTGAACGGTATTCAGCTAAACCAGCTGAGTCAGAAGAACTTGGAGGCGTTGGAACCATTAATTTATTGATGTCTAAAGCAAAGGTAATTTTGCTATCTGCATCAAGTTTTTTGTTGTAAGCAGCTCCGATACCTAAGTTTGCAGGGATGAAATCTTTTTGATTAGCATCATTTGTATAAGAAATTTTAGACCCTAAATTTGATAAAGTAGCGCCCCAATCGAATCCATTTCCGTCAGCGTTTGTTCCTTTGTAATACCAATGGATATCTCCAGCGATTGATGAACCTTTTCTGTAAGACACGCCTGGTATAGATGTATTTCCTGCTAAATCAGAACTGATATAACGAATAGCAACACCTAATCCCATTTTGCTTGACAATTTTCTAGCATAGCCTGCATCAAAAGCCAACTCACGAGGTCTATATTGTTGTAAGTTAGTTCCATTAGCATCAGTAAACTGAATATTTCCTAGACTGAAATATCTCAAAGAAGCAGAAACCGCTTGAGTTTCATCTAATTGATAGTAACCAGCTAAAGAAGCTAAGTAAACATCATTTAATTTTAAATCGCTCAACCATGGTGTATAAGTTGCAGAGATAGACATCTTGTTTGTTGCGAAAGGTGCTTTTGCTAAATTCCAAAATCCTACGTTTGCATCAGCTGAAGTTGCGATGCCTACATCACCCATACCAGCGCTACGAGCATCTGGAGAGATTCTTAAAAATGGAACTGCAGAAGTAACTACGTTGATAGGATCTGCGGTTTGAGCTTTGGTTACATTTGAACCAGCTAGTAACATAACTAAGGCAGTTAGTCTTAATGTTGCTTTTTTCATGCTATTTTTTTGTCTTGGTTAGGTAGAGTTCTCTCTATAATTTTTTGTTTTTGTTTTTAATTGGTTGTAAAAATAATCGTTTTATTGAATTAACCAAGTTTTTTATTGTAATCATTAAAAAAAAACTGATGTATTATAAAATCTTTACAAATTAACATTGTCTCTTTTTTTATTAAAAAAATAAAATAGCAATTCATTCAGTAACTTCTAAGTTAAAAAAAAATTGTTATTTTTTTTTAACAACTGGCATAAAATTAGTTTTGAATCGGCTAAAGTTTATATATTCGCAAAACAAGTAATTGTGTACATAACAATAAATTAAATAACCCTTCGTTAAACAAAATTGCAAAACGAATGCACATGCAAAAAACAACTTCAGTAAGAAACCTTTTTTTAATCCTGGTTTTGGGCGCTTTTACCATAAGTTCTTGTGGTATTTCTTCCAATAAAAAACAAAAATCAAGTGTTACAGGATGGAGCTATGATGACAAGAATATGGGTAACTTCCATGTAACAAAAGTAAAGTATCCAAAAGCAGGACCAGGCCTTGTGTTTATCCAAGGGGGTAGTTTTGTAATGGGTGCTAAAGAAGAAGATGTAATGGGCGATTGGAATAACATTCCTCGACGTATTACCATTCCTTCTTTTTTTATTGATGAAACGGAGGTCGCTAATGTGCACTATAGAGAGTATTTATATTGGTTAGAAAATACTTTTAGTAATGACACTGCTATTATGGCTAAATGCTTGCCAGACACTTTGGTTTGGAGAGAGGAATTGGCTTATAATGAACCTTATGTTGAGTATTATTTCAGGTACCCTTCATATAACTTTTATCCAGTAGTTGGTGTAAGTTGGAGACAAGCACATGATTTTTGCATTTGGAGAACAGACAGGGTAAACGAATTAAGTTTAATACAAAAAGGATACCTAAAAAAAGATGCGGTTAAAAAAGAAATGAAAGGTGGTGGAGCTGAAGGTTCATTTAATACAGAAGCTTATTTATTGAACCCTGACCTTATTCAAGGCAAATCAAAACCAAAGAAATCTACTTTATTAGATGTAAACAACAAACCTAGAAGTACCATTAGAATAGAAGATGGTATATTAAACATGGGTTATCGTTTACCTACTGAAGCAGAATGGGAATATGCTGCTTACGGCTTATTGGATCAAAACCCTTCTCCTCGAGTAAAAGAATCAAAAACAGGAGAGGAAGTTCGTTCTAATCAACAAATATATTCATGGAGCAAAAATGTAAATGGCTTAAGAGATAATCGCGTGGGTAGCTGGCAAGGAAAAATGTTGGCTAACTTCAAACGTACAAGTGGTGATAATATGGGTGTTTCTGGTGGCTTGAATGATAGAGCTGCAATAACTGCTCCTGTATTTTCATTTTATCCTAATGCATTTGGACTATTCAACATGAGTGGTAATGTAAGTGAGTGGGTAGCTGACGTTTACAGACCAATGACACCAAGTGATGGTCAAGATTTCAACTACTTCCGTGGTAATAATTTCCAAAAATATTACAAAAATGGAAGTGGCGAATACGAAAGAGACAGTATGGGCAGATTGAAGAAAACTAAAATAGATGATGAAGAAGTTAAAAACAGAACGAACTACCAGAGAAACAATGTAATCAATTATTTAGATGGAGATTCATTAAGTGGTGCATCTTATGGTTATGGCATCACTTCTTTAATAAATGATCAATCAAGGGTATTTAAAGGCGGTAGTTGGAACGATCGCGCATATTGGTTGTCTCCAGGTTCTCGTCGTTATTTACAAGAAGATCAATCATCGAGCACAATTGGTTTCCGTTGCGCTCAAACATATCTTGGACCACCAGAAGGACCAGGATTTATGGATGGAAATATCTTCACATCAAGAAAACAAAGTAGCAAAAAGAAGAAATAAACTGTAATAAAAAAAATCCCGGAAATTAATTTCCGGGATTTTTTTTATTACAGAGGTTTAAGAAGTTCAAGAGGTTCAATGCGTTCAAGAGGTTGGATGATATCTTCTTTTATAAAAAGCCATACATCGTCAATTGCATTTTCTGGCAAAATGAAACACTTCCAACTATTAAACCATTAAACCATCGGAGCGCATTAAACCTTTTACTCCTATGCCCCAAACAATCGCTCTGCATTCCTACTCGTTATCTCAGCTACTAGGTCGTAACTAATATTTTTTATTGAAGCGATTTTATCCGCAATGATTTTGAGGTGTGCGGGTTCGTTAGTTTTACCCCTAAAAGGAACCGGAGAAAGATATGGCGCGTCTGTTTCTAGCACTATATAATCTAAATCAATATTTTTTAACACCAAATCAAGTCCTGCATTTTTGTAGGTAACAACCCCTCCTACTCCCAAATAAAAACCCAAATCGATTATTTGTTTCGCCTCTTCTAAAGTGCCGCCAAAACAATGAAAGATCCCTTTTAAATTTGAATCTTTATTTTTTTTGATAACATCGATTGTTTCTTGAGTTGCACTTCTTGTATGTAAAATAATCGGAAGGTTATAATGTAAAGCCCATTCTATCTGTTGCTCCAATGCCAAGTATTGTTCTTTTATAAAAGTTTTGTCCCAATAAAAATCTAGTCCGCACTCCCCTATGGCAACAAATTTTCGTTGAGTAAGTAAATCTTCCACCTTTTGCAATTCCCCTTTATAATCTGATTTTACATAACAAGGATGAAGTCCCATCATAGCAACACAAATATCAGAATGCTTTTCTTCAAGTGATAATAAAGCATATGTACTTTCACTGTTTATTGCAGGTAAATAAATTTTTTTAATGCCATTGTCTTTTGCGCTGTTTATGTATTTATCTATTTCATTACAGAATTCAGGTAAATAAAGATGACAATGCGTATCAATGATCATGGTGACAAATTTTAAAACAATTACATAAGTTAAAAATCGTATTGGAAAACCCGAACCTAAATATTATCTTAGCCAAAGTTTTCATAGGGTACGGATTAAAACGGGCGAGGGTTTCTACCCATGCCCTTCTTTTTTAAATGCCATATCTGTGATTTTTTCAAAGGCAAATCCTTTCTTAGAAAATTGCTCTAATACTTTTGGTAAAGCATAAAGCATTTTTTCTGCAGCTTTCTCACTGTCGTGAAATACAATTATGGAACCTTCCCTCGTTGACAAAAGCACATTTTTCAAACATTTTTCAGTAGAAATATCTCGATCAAAATCACCACTTAAAACCGACCACATTATCATTTTCATTTGATATTTGGGTTTTAATAATTGCTGGATTTGAAACCTGGAAATCCGTCCATATGGAGGTCGATATAAATTAGAATCAATATATTCCATTGCTTTATTAATATCATTCAAATACAGTTCATCTGGTGTTTTCCAGCCATTTAAATGATTAAATGTGTGATTTCCAACAGCATGCCCCTCATCAATGATTCGCTTATACACTTCGGGGTATTTGACAACATTATTTCCAATGCAAAAAAACGTTGCTTTTGCGTTATATGCTTTTAGTAAATCCAAAACCTGCATCGTTATAATTGGATGTGGCCCATCATCAAATGTGAGAAATATTTTTTTCTCTTGCGTAGGGATTTCCCAAAATAAATCCGGGTAAATTTTTTTTAACCAAAAAGGAGATTTAACAAAATAAAACAATACAAAATTTTTAATCGAGTATAAACTTTCCTACTTTTAAAACGTCTACCAACAAAATTATACATTATGCAAACAAAAAAAATCATTTTAAGCCTTTCATTATTCGTTGCAGCATTTTCATTTTCTTCTTGTAAAAAAGAATCTATTCCTGAAGAAATTGAAAATACTTTCGATTTGTCAAAAAAACAAGCCATCAACGAAACATTGACCGACGATGCAAATAACATTTTAAATGAAACAGTTGAAACAGAAGGACTATCTGGAAGCAGAGAGCCTTTGGTTTGTATGGGTACCACTACTTGTGCAACAGTAACCGTTTCGGGTGGTTCTTTCCCAAAAACCATCACCCTTGACTTTGGAACAGCAGGTTGCTCGGGCACAAACAGCAACATCGTTCGCAGGGGAATTGTCACAATCGTTTTATCGGATTCCATCCGCAGACCAGGTAGTACAGCTGTAATGAATTTCACCAATTATTATGTAAACAATTATAAAAAAGAAGGCACCATTACCTGGACAAACACCAGCACAACAACTACAAAATCTTGGACGCGTCGAGTTGAGAATGGAAAAATCACCGCACCTGACGGCAGATATTGGTTTCACAACAGTTTAAAATCTATTACACAAGTTGCAGGAGCAAACACGCCACGTGTATTAATAGATGATGCATTTAGCATTACCGGAAATGGCGAAGTTTCAAATTCAGCAGGTATTTCAAGAACTTCAACCATTTTAACGGCATTACATAAAGCGGTGAATTGCGAACATGTTGATGCAGGTTCAATCAAATTTCAAGGTCCAAATCATTATTCAACATTAGATTTCGGAAATGGAGTTTGTGATGCGATTGCAACCATTGCTATAGACAATTATGCGCCTCGTACCATTACATTACCATAAAAGACTTTAAATTCTATTTTAAAACTGCAGACAATCCGTTTGCAGTTTTTTTTTGCTAAAAATGAATACCT
>CALQKL020000034.1 GCA_943331145.2 Chitinophaga pinensis | reverse complement strand
AATAATCTTATGAATGGTGTTCTTCTTTATGTCCTTCTTCTTTGTGAGCTGGAGAAGCGCTGTGCCCTTCATGATGATGAATAGCTTCCTCTTGATTTCTTACTTTTAATAAGTAAGATACCGTTGGTTTAACTCCTACTTCTTCTAACAATAAGTAGTTTTTATCATCTTTTCTCCAAGTGTTAATTGCTGAAGCCTCATCATTAAGATCTCCAAACATAATAGCGTTTGTAGGACAAGCTTGTTGACATGCTGTTTTAATTGAACCATCAACGATTGGCATTTTAGCTGCTTTTGATACCATACTTTGCTTATCATTTACATTACCAAAACTGATGGCGTTTGTAGGACAAGCTTGCATACATGCTGTTTTCACATCACGAACCAAAGATGGATCTTGTTGTTTTTTAGCTTCTAATTTATTTTCTTGTAAACGTTGTACGCAGAAAGAACATTTTTCGATTACCCCTCTTGAACGAACGGTAACATCTGGATTCAACACCATTCTAGTTAAATCGTCATTCATTTGGAAAACAACTTCGTCTAATTCAGAACCACGTAATGGTTCTTGATTGTCTTTAAAGCTATCTGATCCTGTAAAATCCAACCAGTTGAAACGACGAACTTTAAATGGACAGTTGTTTGCGCAATATCTTGTACCAATACAACGATTGTACGTCATTTGGTTTAATCCTTCCGAACTGTGATTTGTAGCGGCAACCGGACAAACGTTTTCGCAAGGTGCGTTATCACAATGTTGACACATCATCGGTTGGAAAACTACATCTGGATTTTTTACATCTCCCGTAAAATAACGATCGATTCTCAACCAATGCATTTCATGTGCTTTTTGCACTTGAATTTTACCTACAACACTCACATTGTTTTCAGCTGTACAAGCCACCACGCAAGCGCTACAACCTGTACATGTATTTAAATCGATGCTCATTCCCCATTTAATACCTGGTTTTTCGAAGTCAGGATAAATGGTTCCATCTTTTACGAAATCTGTTTTTCCTTCTGCAAGTAAAATAACTTTTTCATGATTTGGTTCTTCTAAAACCGCTTCAGGATTTGCTAAGAAACTTGAAAGATTGGTTTCATATATTACAGGTCTTGATTCTGATGAACCATGAACCTGAGTTTGAGCCAATGGATATGTATTGTTTGTTTTTTCTGCAGTAGCTACCATATTGTAAACGAAAGAACTACCATCAAATCCAACCAAAGGATAAGCGTTTTTACCAGCACCAGTTGCAGAACGTCCAATTCTTTCTAATGATAATTTTTCATCCGCACTTGATCTACCATAACCCAATGCAATTGCAATGGTTGAGTTGTTTAACCCTGGTAAAATCAATACAGGAAGCTCTATAGACTTTCCGTTTGCTGTGATTTTTATCACTGGTTTTTCAGGTGTAACTTCATAGCTATCCGCTTGACGCTGATTTGTCATAATATCCAAACCAACCAAAGTTTTTGCCAATTCAGGACTAACCATTGCGTAGTTGTCCCAAGTTACTTTTGAAATTGGATCAGGTAATTCTTGCAACCATGGATTGTTTGCTTGGCTACCCGTTCCCATTGATACTTTTTGATATAAAACAACCTCGATTGCTCCTGATTTTGCTGATGCTAATTTTGAAGCAGAAGCTGCTAATGTAGAACCGTTAAATGTTGCAGAAGCTAATGCATATGCCGTTTCTCCAACACCATCTTGCAAAGCTTTATCAAATAAATCTGCGCTTCCTAATTTTGAAGTCCAATAATTTTTAAAGAATGCATCGTAATCTGCACCTTCAACTGAAGCAGCTGCAATTACTTTTCCAGTGCTATCTTTGGTTGCAGCTGTTGAAGCCACTGCGCCACCACTCCATTTCATTAAAGAAGATTGGAATGCCCTTGTTTTGAACAAAGGATTTATGATAGGTTGAATAAAACTATATTGACCTGTTTTAATTTCTGCATCGCCCCAGCTTTCTAACCAATGGTGAGCAGGCATTACGAATTTACATTGTTCTGTAGTTTCATCAAGCGTGCCATTCATTGAAATACTCAAAGGAAGTTTAGCAATCGCTTCTCCTAATTTTTTTCCATCAGCAGTTGAATAAACTGGGTTACAACCATAAACAAATAAAGCACCAATTTGACCGCCATTAATATCAGCAACCAATTTTGCCATTTCAGCATCAGTTCCTTTACGTGTATTGTTTGTTGCCGACCAATTGATTGTTGTTCCGTTTGCGCCAATAATTTCATTGATGGCGTTTACCACTACTTGAACATTTACATCATTGCTGCCACAAACAACCAATGAAGCACCTTTTGACTTCATCAATTCTGCAGCTGCTTTATCGATACCTGCTTTTATTTGAGCATCAGCAATTGAAGGTGCAGAAACCGCTCCTCCTAATTTTGCCAAAAGCGCCAATGCAATTGCACCGGTTTCTGATGGTTTGTGTGTATATCTATCATCGGCGTTACTTCCTGTTAAGCTCAACATGCTTTCGAAATGAAAGTGACGGCTTAGTGTAGGTTTTTCACCGGTGATTTTTCTATTTGTAGCGTATTGTTTGCTGAATTCAACTGGACTTAACCAAGTACCTAAAAAATCAGCGCCTAAACTCACAATCGTTTTTGCGTTGTCAAAATGATAATCAGGTATTGACTTTTTACCATAACAAGCTTCGTTAGCCATCATCATACCGCTGTAACTCACTTCATCGTATTGAACGTGTTGGCTACCTGGATGTTTGGCTAAAAAATTATTGATGATTTGTAAAGTCGAAGGAGAAGTAATGGTAGACGTTAATAAAACTAATGGTTTGTTACCAATTGAGCCCATTGAATCGGTAACCATTGCATCAAAAGCATCAAAAGAACTAACTTCTTTAAAATCGTTACCCGATTTTTGTAATGGGTGACGTAAACGTGTAGTATCATATAAATCCAATACAGAAGCCTGAGCTTGAGCGTTGGTTCCACCTTTTGTAATTGAAGATAATTCGTTACCTTCTATTTTAATCGGACGGCCATCTCTTTGTTTAACGATAACGCTAATTGCGTCTCCCCCATTAACATACGTAGAAGCATAATAATTAGAAACGCCTGGAATTACATTATCTGGTCTTTGTAAATATGGAATTGATTTACGAACAGGCATTTCGCAACTAGCAGCGATTGTAGCTGCAGCGGTACTGAAACCTAAATATTTTAAGAAATCTCTTCTTGGTGTTTTCCCTAAGGTTAACCCTTCTTTAGATAATTCTTCAATAGGAAGTAAATCTTCTTTAAATTCTTTTTCAGCAGCATCTTTATACGCCTCTGTTTGATTTAGTTCCCCGAAACTCTGCCAATATTTATTATTACTCATAGTTTATAATTCTAAAATTCGGTAATGTGCTAATTAAACAATCCCATTCAAATGAATACTAGTAGTGACATTTCTGACACTCTGTTCCACCAATTTTTTCTACAGTTACGCTATCCATTTTGTGATTTTTAATATCGTTATGGAATTTCTCGTAAATGCTATAGAATTTATTTCCTTCTTTGGTTTCTTTATTATAGAAATCAACTTTGCTTTCGCGGTGACAATTGATACACCAGCCCATGCTTAAATCTGCAAATTGTTTTACTTCTGGCATTTCTTGAATGTTGCCATGGCAAGTTTGACATTGTTGTTTTCCAACTTTTACGTGTTGGCTATGATTGAAGTAAACGTGATCAGGCAAGTTGTGGATTTTAACCCAAGGAATAGCGCTTGCTCCATCTGGAACGCCATCTTTGTTGTTATCTGGATTGTATTGTTTCGTTTCTGGATTCCATCCTGCATAGCTGTATAATTTTTGAATTTCAGCGTTTGCATCTAATGTTTTTCCATCTTCTTTTACAATAGGATCACCTTTATATTCTTTTATTGCCATGTGGCAATTCATACAAACATTTACTGAAGGAATGCCAGAATGTTTACCGTCTTGTGCACTTCCGTGACAATATAAACAACTAATTTGATTTGTTCCTGCATGCACTTTATGAGAATAATAAATAGGTTGTTCTGGTTGATAATCTTTCATTCTGCCCAATTCAATAGCACTTGAAACTACATTGTAACCTCCAATCATAAATAAAACCAAAACACCAAGCATTAAATAGGTTTTATTTCTGTAGAAAGGAACTGGCTCACCGCGATCAACACCTTCTTTATCATCGGTTAATTTTCTAAGATTACTATTTACTTGTAATAAAATAAAAGCAACTAATGCAAGAATTAATGTAAGCACTCCGAAAAGCATGGTATTATCTTCTGATTCACCGCCTGCTGCACCTGCAGTTTGAGCAGTAGCTACTGGTGGTGTGTAATCATCTACATATTTCATGATTGCATCAATCTCATCTTTTTTAAGATTGGCAAAAGCAGTCATTACTGTTGGCTTCCATTTTTCAAACAATTGCTTTGCATAAGCATCTGATGCAATCATTTGTGCTGGATTAGCTACCCATTTGTATATCCATTCTTTATTGGGCTCTCTATCACTCCATCCTTTTAATGCTGGACCCGTATAATCCGCATCTGGTTTATGACAATTGGAACAATTGGCTTTGAATAGTGCTTCTCCGTCTGCAGCAAACGAAATATTTGAAGTTGCAAGTAATACTACAAGAAGTAATCCTGTTAAGGCTTTGTTGATGAAAATTCTATAGAGACTCATACAGTTATCGGGTCTAATGTGGGAAATATCCTTTTTCGGTAGCAAAAGTAAGGGACGTTGTTGACATTATATCAACATTTTTAAAAAAATTTTTAACTTTTTTATACTTAAACTTTTAAAATATTTAAATGATGAATATTTATTTGTCATAAAATTGTAAACAATTCAACAAAACGTAAAACAAATAAAATTAAAGTTCAAAATAATTTTGTTTTCTGCAATTTTGCAACATGTTTAAAAAATTACAAGAGCGCTGGAAAGTAAACATCTGGAACTTGTTGCTCATCCTTTTAACTTTTGCTTTAGGTGGTTCTGCATGTGGAAAATTATCAGGCATCTTATTAAATCTTTGGAGCAACGACAAAACGTTTATCTGGTGGGTGTTGTACATTGTTTTGGTAACGATTTTATGGCCATTTTGCGTATTGATAATCAGCATTCCACTTGGACAGTTTTCCTTTTTTAAAAATTATATTCAACGAATAGCAAAAAAAATTGTTGGTAAAAAATGAATCAAACACTTGAAAATATACAAATAGCCATATTTGCAAGTGGAAACGGAACAAATGCAGAAAATATAATATCCCATTTGAAAAATATTTCAAATCTACATGTATCATTGATTGTTTCTGATAAAGAAAATGCTGGTATTCATGAAGTAGCATTTAAAAACAATATTCCCATTTTTGTCATTCCAAAATCGGATATCAATATTGGAGACGAAATGTTGAAGCAATTAAAAAGTCACCAAATCGATTTTATTGTGTTGGCTGGCTATTTAAAAAAAGTCCCGGTAAATATTTTACAAACTTTTAATCGCAATGTTATAAATATTCATCCTGCTTTATTGCCAAATTATGGTGGAAAAGGTATGTATGGAAAATATGTGCATGAGGCGGTTATATCAAACAAAGAAACAGAATCAGGCATTACCATTCATTATGTAGATGAGATTTACGATAACGGAGAAATTATCTTACAAGAAAAATGCAGCATTACAGAAACCGATACAGCGGAAACCTTGGCGGAAAAAATTCATCAACTTGAGTATGCGTATTATCCTGAAGTAATTGCAAGTTTGTTGAAAACCAAAATCAACGTTAAAAAAACTGACTAAACGTATTGATTAACTTTTCTGATTTAATATTGTTTGCCTTAAATTGACAATTTGAAATTTTTACTTTTTACCGCCTTACTGTTCAACCTAACTGCAAATGCGCAGATGAAAATTACCGGAACGGTATATGATGTAACTAAAGTAAATTATGTGTCGCATGTTCGGGTGGAAAGTAGTTCGGGTAATGTGACCACAACAGACAGTTTGGGAAAATATGAAATTGAGGTTTTTGAAAACGACTCGCTTACATTTTTTTACAACAATAAGCCCACGCAAAAATTTTCGGTAGCACAAGTAATTAATCCGAATCAGTTTGATATTTCAATACACATACAAATAAATGGTAAATATAAAACCATGAAGGAAGTAACGGTTTTTTCCAAATCGTATACATTGGATTCGATAGAAAACAGAATCACTTATCGCGACATTTACAATTTCACTAAGCCGGGCGTAAGCAGCACCATTTCGCCTGATGGAGTAGCTGGAGCTGATTTGAATGAGTTGATTAATATGTTTAGATTTAGAAGAAACAAACGCATGCTGGCATTTCAAAAACGTTTAGAAGAGCAAGAGGAAGAGAAATACATACATTACCGATTCAGTAAAACTATTGTAAAAAGAATAACGGGTTTACGCTCTCCAATATTGGAGCAATTTATGAATATCTATAACCCAGGATTTGAGTTTTTAAAAAATGCGGATGAACTTATTTTTACAAAATACGTTATAGCATCTTATAAAGAATTTAAAAAAACACACATTAATATGGAGTACAACAAATTAACCCCTGAGGAAGAATATGTGATATTAAACAAGGGCACAGAAATGCCATATACTGGAGAATACACGAATAATAAATCTGAGGGAACGTATATCTGTAGACGCTGTGATGCGCCATTGTATAAATCAGAAGATAAATTTGATTCACGTTGTGGGTGGCCGAGTTTTGACGATGAAATTCAGGGCGCAGTAATAAAGGTTTTAGATGCGGATGGAAGACGTACTGAAATTATATGTGCTAATTGCGGTGGACATTTGGGCCATGTATTTACGGGAGAAATGTTCACCAAAAAAAATACGCGCCATTGTGTGAATTCGATTTCGATGAAGTTTGTGGGGAAGTAACAGAGGTTTGAGAGGTTTAAAACGTTTAAGAGGTTTAAGACGTTGGGGATTTTCGTCTGCCGATGTTGGTGTTTTCACCAAACATCAAAGTGAGTAATAAGGTTTGAGAGGTTAGGGGTTGGTTTAAATCGCTTCGCTGGTTTAATAGTTTAATGGTTTAAGGTTGGAAGCATTTTCTATTGATGCCTCTTGGTTTTTAAAATAAAGTTTTCTTCGTGTCTTCGTGTCTTTGAGCCTTCGTGTTTCAATCTCCCTCCGCGCTAATCAATACTTCATCAACCTTTCCACCGTTTCACCCAAGCGTGAATATGCCATGAAATTTTTCTCTAAATCTAAATTAAACGGAATCGGTGTGTCCAAACTCGCACAGCGTAAAATTGGGGCATCTAATGAAGTAAAACAGTGCTCATTTATCCATGCTGATATTTCACCGCCTATCCCGCCAATCAATGAATCCTCATGTAAAATCAACACCTTTCCGGTACGCAAAACCGAAGCTTTAATGGCTTCATAATCCAATGGCAACAACGTTCTTAAATCCAAAATATCCATTGAAATATGCGTATTGTTTTTTTGATAATCCAACGCCCAATGAACACCGGCTCCATAAGTAATGATTGAAACATCGGTTCCCGCTTTTACATGTTTTGCTTTGCCTATTTCAATTTCATAATAATCATCTGGAACCATTCCACTTACACTTCTATACAATCCTTTATGCTCAAAAAACAACACCGGATTAGGATCGTTAATCGCTGATACCAACAAGCCCTTTGCATCTATTGGAGAACTTGGGTAAACTACTTTTAATCCGGGCGTATGTACAAACCACGCCTCATTACTCTGGCTATGAAAAGGACCAGCACCCACACCGCCACCCGTTGGCATACGAACTACCACATCGGCTTGCTGACCCCATCGGTAATGGATTTTGGCTAAATTATTTATGATCTGATTAAATCCTACGGTAGCAAAATCGGCAAACTGCATTTCCATCATCGACTTCATGCCGTGCAAACTCAATCCCAATGCTGCTCCTACAATTGCACTTTCGCAAATAGGCGTATTTCGAATTCTTTCTTTTCCAAATTTTTCTACAAACCCTTCTGTTACTTTAAACGCACCGCCATATTCTGCAATGTCTTGTCCCATCACCACAAAATCATCAAAACGTTGCAACGATTGTTCAATCGCATCGCTTATGGCATTGATGAATTTCTTTTCGGATTGTGTGCCGTTAAATATCACATCATGGGTACTACTGTTATCAATGATGGTTTGAGCTCTATTTATTCTAGGCGCATACACATCATTCACTTCTTCAACCGTATTGGGTAAAAGATGTTCTGAATTAAAACCTATAGCCAATTCAGATTCTATATGCGATTTGGTATTCGCCCTAATTTCTTCAATTTCACCCTCCGATAAAATGTTTTCTTCTTTAAGCCATGCTTCATAATTTTTAATCGGATCTTTTTGCTCCCACATGTCAAACAAATGCTTGGGCACATATTTTACGCCACTTGCTTCTTCATGTCCACGCATGCGAAAAGTCATGCATTCTATTAAGTACGGCTTTTGGTTTTTAATGCAAAAATCTCTTGCCTCTTTTAAGGTTTCGTATACTTCTAAAATATTATTGCCATCAATTTGAATGCCTTTGATACCATATCCTACTGCTTTATCTACTAAATTTTTACAACGATATTGTTCATTGGTAGGTGTGCTCAATCCGTATCCATTGTTTTCTATAATAAATATTACAGGTAAATCCCAAACAGCAGCCACATTTAACGCTTCATGAAAATCACCTTCACTGGTACCGCCATCACCTGTAAATGCCACCGAAACTTTTGATTCTTTTTTTAGTTTATGTGCCAATGCCACACCATCTGCCAATGCCATTTGTGGACCAAGATGAGAAATCATGCCACAGATGTGATGCTCCTTACTCCCAAAATGAAAACTTCTTTCTCTGCCTTTGCTATATCCATCTTTATTGCCTTGCCATTGTTTGAACAATTTACTCAAAGGCATATTTCGGGTGGTAAAAACACCGAGGTTTCTATGAAGCGGCATAACCCATTCGTCCATATCAAGTGCTTTGGTAACGCCTACGGCAATGGCTTCTTGTCCGATGCCGCTAAACCATTTTGAAATTCTCCCCTGACGCAATAACACAAGCATTTTCTCTTCAATCAATCGAGGAAATAAAATTGATTTGTATAAATCTATTAACTGTTCGTTGGATAATTTTTTTCTTGAAAATTGCATACGGCGAATTTACAATTATTGCTGAAACGGCAAAGGGAAAAATTGGAATATGTTTGAGCAGTTGAAGATGTTGAAGAATCGCTGTTTTTCCAAGTTCTGACCATAAAGTTGGATGTAAACTTGATTGTAGTTGACTAGTTTGTATTACATGATTGTATATGGCTAAAGAACGCCTATTCACCTTAGTTTATATGAAATAAAAATTATGTAAAAAATTGTTTTGTATTTAAATAATCGTTATTTTCATAAAATATCTATTAACCTTTAAATTTATTAAAAATGAAAAAACTAATCTTCGGCTCTTTCTTACTATGTGTAAGTTTTATCGCAAAATCTCAAGACAATCCTGGAAGTGGTGATTTAAAATTCAGTACTGGTGCTGAGTTGGCTTTACCTATGGGTACTTTTGGAGATGCATATGGTTTAGGTCTTGGTGCTAGTGCTCAAGCTGACTACTATGTATCAGATAAAGTGTCATTAAATTTGAATGCGGGGTATATTACTTACTCAGGAAAATCTATTGATGTTTTGGGCGTTTCTATTAAAGCACCAAATTGGAATGTAATTCCTGTAATGGCTGGAGCTAGATATTTTATTACAGAAAAATTCTATGGTTCAGCTCAACTTGGATTGAGTTTCTGGAGTACTGAAGGTGCAAATGGTAGTGAATTTACTTATGCACCAGGAATTGGTTATAAATTTTCAAAAATTGACGTTCAATTGAAATATAATAGTATTAGTACTGAAGGTGAATCTCTTAATAATTTAGGAGTAAGGGTTGCTTATAATTTCTAAAAAAAATTAAATTTTAAACAAAAAAACCGTCTAAAAAAGACGGTTTTTTTGTTTAAATAAGTGAAGGGTAAGAATTAGCTTCTCTATAAGGATTTAATAAGATGAAAAACAGTTTTTCGAGAGAGAAAACGGAGATATTTTAGGTATTAAATATTATACCCTAATTTATTTTCTCGTTATCTTTGAAACAAACCAACAGTTAAATGGAATTTCAACCTTTACAACTCGGACAAAAAATTAAGAAACTTCGCGAGTTGAAAAATTTTACACAATCGCATATAGCCAGTGAATTGGGCATCACGCAAAGTGCATACTCAAAAATGGAACTTGGAGAAACTGAAGTATCTTATTCGAAACTTTCAAAAATAGCTGAGGTGCTTGGAATGGCTCCCGAGGAAATCATGACATTTAATGAACAAATGATTTTCAATGTAATGCACAATCAAACCGGAAACGGTTTTGTAGTAAATAAAGGTTTTACCGAAAATGAAAGAAAATTATACGAAGATCAAATCACTCAACTTAAAGAAGAAGTAACTTATCTAAAAAAGGTTCTAGATAAATTATTAAAAATCGACTTATAAAAAAAGCCTCAAATAAATTTGAGGCTTTTTTTATCATTAAACTTATTACTCATTTTTATTAACACTAAAACTTGTAAACCAATCCAAAAGTTGCTCTAGTCAAATTCAACCCAAAATCAATTGTAGTTGTAGCATCAGCTCCTTTTGTATCTGGTTTTGTTGATGAAAAACCAAGATTGCCAATAGTAGTTTCTATTGCAAAATGATTAGATAAGAAATAGCTTATGCCTGGAGCAAAACCAAACGAAACGCTTGTTGTTTTGAGCGAGTCTGTTTTATTATTTGTAGAGCCAAAACCTAATGCTGCACTACCAAAAATTGAGAATTTATTGGTTGGAGTCATATAATAGCGAGCTGAAATTCCTCCAGAAAAACCTTGCTCTTCGCTTAATTTTGTTGATTTATATTTTGATTGAATACTCATAACACCCAATTGTACTCCAATTGAAACATTGTTAGAAATGAAATATCCTACTGACGGAGAAAAATCAAACGATGTAGTTTTATAATCCCCTGTAGACTCTGAATTAAATGCAAACTGCCCAGAAGTAAAAATGTTTCCTTTTAAGAATCCTTCTGAAGATTGTTGTGCAGCTGCCATTATTGTTGTTAATAATATAATTGAAATTGTAAAGATTGCTTTTTTCATAATTTTAGTTGAGATTGTTTATTAAATTTTAAAATGTTTTGTGGTGAATAATTAAAAACTACATACTAAACCGATGTTCAAGGTTTTTAGTTTCATTTCTAAATTGAAATTGTTTGTTGTTTTTTCTGGATTAACTTTTTCAAGTTGAGTTGAATAATTTAATAAGCCAATAGATGTTTCAATTGCTAATCCTTTAGTTAAAAAGTAATTTATTCCAGGATAAATAGATACACCGAACATTGTCTTTTTAACATCTTTTGAAGTTGAAGTGATATATTTAACATCTGCTCCTCCAAAAAATGAGAATCTATTTTGTGGGTTAAAATAATATTTTCCAAAAGCATCTAAAGAATAACCATCGGAAGAACCAAATTCAAATCCGACTCCAACATTTAAATTTTTGCTAACAAAATAACCAAATTTCTGTTTCCAGGTAAATTCAATTGAACTAGAATCATAAGAAAAGGTAGAGGAACCACCTAAACTTCCAGATATTATAGATTTGTTATCTGAAAAGCCATTATCCTGACTAAAAGAAATAAGTGCAATACTTATCGAGATGAGTGTTAAGTAAATTTTTTTCATTAATTATTGATTGATTTAAACAAAAGTAAATTCTTTCAATAATTAAAAATATTTTAACAGATAATAATATATTATTTATACGACTATTTTATTTTTTGTATAAACTAATATTCAATTAGTAGTTTGATTTAATAAAATTTAATTGATATTTTTCCAATGATTTTTTAAAGGCACGTTTTTAAGCGAAAATCAATTCACTCAACTTAAAGAAGACGTTTTTTATTTAAAAAGGATTCTAGATAAATTACTGAAAGACTAATTTATTCCTACTTGCCATCCAACAATTCAATACGCCTGTATCAAAACCTGTGTCGGGATATTCATTTTTTCATGTAAATTTCTAATCATCTCCAACGTAAGAGGGCGTTTTTTATTCAATATTTCGCTGGCTCTACTTTTTAATCCAATTATTTTTGCCAAATCATTTTGCGTATAACCCATTTGCTCCATCCTAAACTTTATGGCTTCTATTGGATCGGGCATATCAATTGGATATTTTTCTTGTTCATATTTTTCAATCAATAACGACAATAATTCCAGTTCATCTCCTTTTGGGGTATTCGGTTTTGTATTAAATTTCTTTTCTAATTTAATTAATGCAGTTTTATATTCAGATTCTGTTTTGATGATTTTCATGTGATAGCGCTTTAAATTGTTTTAGCATTGATTGTGTTGTTCAAGAGGTTCAAAGTGTTCAATAAGTTCAAGAGGTTGTGAAGTTTGAAATCAATTGAGCTCCACTTCCTTATTTTTTGTTTCTTATTCTTTATTTCCTCCACCTCACCTTTGCACCTTTGCTCCCTTGCGTGCTTTGCGCGAAACCCAAACAAAACATCAATCAACCATTAAACCTAATAAACCACCAACTCCCAAAAATTCTCCGGACGCAAATACTTATTCGCCAACGCCATTAACTGATCCGCATTAACCGATTTTATTTCATTTACAGAATCATAAAAATAATTTTCATCCATGTCATTCAAAATAATGTTTTTCCATTTCGCCATGATTTGAAAAGGTCCATCTAATTCACCTAAAATACCACCAATCATATAATTACGAACCAACAACAATTCCTCGTCGCCAATTTTTTCTTCTCGTAATCTGCGCATTTCTTTGTACACTTCTTCAATCGTTGCCTCCGAAACATCCTTTCCCGCTTCCGTACTAATCACCCAAGCAGATTCCTGAACGTGGTTTTGTATGTAGCTGTAAATTCCATAGGTATAGCCCTTTTCCTCCCGAATATTACTCATCAATCTCGATCCAAAAAAACCACCAAATAGTGTATTCAAAACCATCACTTTTTTAAAATCTGGATGATGACGATTTGGGAATGGCATCGCAATTCTTATTGCACCCTGCACCGAATTTGGATCTATATCTATTCTGAATTTTTGTTGTTCTATTTGGATTGATTTGTTAATTGGTTTTATCACCGGCTTTTTGTTTACCGTCAATTGACCAAATACAGCATTCAAACTTTTTTTGAAATTTTCTGGCATTTTTCCTGAAACAAAAATGGTACAATTGCCATTTACATAATACTCTTGATAAAACGCTTTACATGCTTCTATGTTCAACGCATCAATATCTAACGGATTGGTATAAACGCCGTAAGGATGATCTTCGCCGTAAATGTAACTATCAATTAATCGACCAGCCACAAATTCTGCTTTCTGTAAATTTACTTTTAATCGTTGCTTTGTATTTTGTTTGTAAATGTCGAGCTCCTGTTGTAAAAACACAGAATCAGTAAGCATTTCGTGCAAAATAGGAAGCAATTTATCTACATGCTTGGATAAACTATGTAAGGTTACTACAGAAGTTTCGTTATAACATGCACGATTACAATATCCACCATAATAATCAAATGCTTCATTGATTTGAAAAGCTGTTTTATTGGTGGTTCCATTCTTCAAAAGAAAATTTGTAGCAGCTGCTATTCCTTTTAATTTGTCATAACAATTGCCCGCATAAAAAACCATTTCCAATTGTATCACATCTTGTGCACCAGCATCAATACTATACACTTGAATGCCATTGTCGAGTTGATAATGTTCGTAAGGTTTTAACGCAAGTGTATAATCAACTGCATCCTTTATTTGTGGAGCTATTTTTCTGTTCATTTCTTTGTTTAATTGTTGCTTAAATAATGCATGGTATTACAATTGTTTTCATCAAAAATAATACGTGCTTGTTGCAAAAGTTCGTCTGCTGTAACCGACTGATATTTCGAAAGTTCTGTGTTGATTAATTCTGCTTCTCCTAAATTTTCGTACATAGCTATATTGGATGCACGATTCATCAAACTCATGTCTTCAAATGCCAAAGCACTTTCTGCTTTGTTTTTTACTTTTTCCAACTCAGTTGTTGAAATACCATTTTCAACCAATTTTTTTATTTCTTCCATCAACGCATTTTCTGCATCCTTGATGTTTACCCCTTTTACGATTTTACCTTCTATCGTCATCAAACCTGCATCTGTACTGCCAAAATGATAACAATCTATGTTGCTAAACAATTGCTTTTCTTTTACCAAACTTTGAAACAATCGTGACGATCCCCCGCCGCCCAAAATATCCGATATCAATTCAGAAGCATAATATCGGTCATCCATACGCGCTGGCATATGCCAACATTTGTACAATGCATCCAAAGGCACATTTGATTTTACTTCCAAAAATCGTGAAGCATTTTGTTT
>CALQKL020000033.1 GCA_943331145.2 Chitinophaga pinensis | reverse complement strand
AATGTTGTCACTAATTACTACACCTTTATTTTCTTGAGAAAATGAAAGTACATCTTTAACGGTTGCATTTCCTTCAATTGCCCATAAGCTAAACAATTCACTCACACTAAAAAGACCATCTTTATAACCCAATTTCTCTTCTATTTTAACCATTTCATCAGCACCTGGCTTTCCAGATACAATGCGGTCTACTAAAGAATTACAAAAAATATTATGTTGTTCAATCCATTGCAAAATGGCTGCATCAAGATTGTTGTATTTAGCAAGAGATACGATTATTTCTTTTAGTTTAGTTCCATTATCAGGAATCAATTCGGCAGGAATAATAATCATTCCACTTTCTTTTGTTCCTCCAAATGCATGAAAACGTGCAATTAAAAATGCAAGCATTTTAGCAGGGAAAGATGCAGGTGCATTTTGAGTGATCTTTTCTTCTACCAACTGAATGCCAACTTCCGTTGTATTGGAAATTACCACTTTCATTTCTGGGTTTGAAGCGCATTTTATGATCTCATCCCATTGACTACCGGCAACGAGCACACGACTGATTGCAGCATTGATTTCATAGCTTTCTTTAACAACACCATTTTCTATTCCTTTAGAACAAATGGTGTATAATCCATCCTGTTGATCAAATTCATTTGCATCTCCGTTACTGGTAGATTTTACTACAACAATACGGCCATTGAACACTCCTTTTTTATTTGCTTTGTCGATAAAATAATCTGCAAATGAACGAATGAAAACTCCCGTACCAAATTGAAGTACTTTTTCTTTTAAATCAAATAAATTTTCAGTAGGCAATTCCACCAAGTTGGCGTCTATATTTTTCAATGTCGCTCTAGACAATATCATAATCTCAAGTTTTTATTAATTTATTTTATTGATTTTTTGAAACTGTTTCAATCCATTTTTTTAAATTTTCTATCGATGGTTGAAAATCAATTTCTGTATTGTTTTTATACCAGGCAAAATCGCCCCCTTCTTTTTCACAATTTTTATAATAAATTCGATGTCCCCAATTTGTTTCTTTAGCACTAGGCACATGATAAATTGCACTATCTCTCATGTTTTTTGAAAACTTGCAATTCATCAATAACATTTGAGCATCTCTATGATATCTACCCAAAAAGAAATTTTTGTAGCCGTCGAAAAAACAATTGTTCAAAACGGAAATGCTCTCTTGGTGCTTACTGCCATCATGCCAAATAATTGCTGAAGCATTATAAGCATAAAATTCACAATCTTCCGCCCATGCCCATCCTCTAGGGCAATACAAATCAACACCACCTTCTATTTTACAATGTTTAAAATAAAAATAACCGTTGTCTACATTCCAGGGACTAACCGTATCTCCACCAAAAGAACTGAATGTACAATTGAATGCAGCAAATCTTGTAGCCTTCATCGTACGCAACGCCATTTGATGACCAGTTTTTGTAATTTTCTTTTCGTGGTTAAGGGTATCATTAACACAAGAAATTGTTTTTTCTGCTTTAAACTCAAAACCATAATTATTTACTATGGTTAAATCTTTGAGTGTAACATCATTCCCATTAACGTTCACCGTTGCAACACCCCAGTCATTAGCATGATCACATCTGAATTCATCTCTTGAAATCGATTGTGTTATAATTGCTTTTTCTCTGCTCTCCCCAACGATTAGCAAATTGCTTTTTTCAATCAACAACTTTTCATTGTATGAACCGTTTTTTACAAATACAATGCGTTGAGTAGATGACAAATCAGTTAAACTATTAATCGCTTCTTGAATGGTTTTATAATCTCCATGCCCTTGCTGATCCACAACAATTCTTTGTTGGGTGAAGCCATTTAGAAAAAGGCAACATAAGATGATATGTAAAGAAATAACTTTCATTATTTTTTTTGCGCAATCAACCATTTAAATAATTCAACTGCTGTGTTATAATTTTTATATGCTGCTGGCAATTTTCGTCCATCGATATATTCATTATAAAACCAAGGATCACCAACAGCAAAAACAGTTCCTTTTCCATAACGTGCCACAGTCATTATCACTTCACCATTTTCCTTATACACCGCTTTTACATCTAAATTGGTATTATCAATTATATTTTGTGTGCAAAGTTGTTTGATGTAAGCCTTTCCTGTATTTCCAAAAATTTCTGATGCCAAACTCAAGTCCACGGCACCATCTTCAAATTGATCATTCTTTACATCATGTCTTACATTTACATTCCATTGAAAACCGAAATTTCGAGTCAATTCATTGTAATGTTCAAACTCAACATTGTTGCTATCATTAGCCATTAAAAGGAGCACACCGCCATTTTTTACATAATTACAAATGGCCTTAATGTCTTTGGCTTGAATGTAATTGGGTGTTTTATTTTCCTTAGGCCAATCGGGATCAACAATAATATAGAGGGATGCTTTCTTAAGTGATTTCTTTGAAGGCGCATAATCTAAACTTGCTGTTTCGAGGCCTTGTTTGTGAAGTATATGTTCCACAAATGAAAATCCGCCATTATCTCGCTCACCCCATTTGTAATGAAAAACAATATTTTTACCGAAAGCATCTTTGTGAGTTTCTCTGTTGAAATAATTATCCATCAAAACCAATCCTGGCTTCGCTTTTTTATCAACATCCAATTTTAAATCTGCATTATCTAAATTCTTGACATTCATTTCAATTTCAGAAGCGGCAATTAGAAAAACACCTAGCCCTTTAGGATCATTGTCAATCACAGGCTCAGACATGTAATAGTCGAAGCTTCCATCACGGTATGGCTTGTTGCCTAATCCACTAACCTTAACGGTACCGGATAAACGATAACCGCTACTATCTGATTGAATGAATTGTTTACGAATGCCATTGAACCCTTTAATGGCAGCATTAAGAGCAGGTTGATTCAAATAATTTTTACGGCTAGATTTCGCCAAAAAATATACAAACTGACAACTGGCAGAAGCTTCAAAATAATTTTTTTCTTTATTAGGACCATCATAATCAAGTACATCATACCATAGTCCGCTGTTGGCATCTTGATATTTCACGATAGCATTAGCCAAACGGTTGGCGATAGCAATCAATTCTTTTCTTTTGGGATGATTAACTGGAAAAAAATCGAGTACATCCACTAACGCAGATGCATACCAGCCCATAGCTCTAGACCATACATGGGGTGAACAACCCGTAATTGGATTCGCCCATTTTTCCACTTTCGATTCATCCCAACCATGATAAAGCAATCCTGTTTTTGGATTGCGTAAATGACTTTCAGATAAAATAAACTGATGGGCAATATCATCAAACGCTGAATCCTCGTGAGCCATATCTGCATACTCTGCATAAAAAGGTTCTGCCATATACAAGCCATCTAGCCACATTTGGTTGGGATATATTTTTTTATGCCAAAATCCACCAGCATTGTTTCGAGGCTGATCCGAGAGTTGAGCACGAAGGGTTTTAGCTGCAGTTAAATATTGTGGTTTTTGTGTAACCTTGTATAGCATCAATAAATTTCTACCAATATTGATGTTATCTATATTTTGATCTTGAGCCTTGTACGTTTTTATTGTCCCGTTTTTATCAACGAAAAAATCAACTTGCTTTTGAATATAACTGAAGTAAGCGCCATCACCCGTATTCAACCATTGTCCTTCAAAACCTTTTAGTATCACGCCCATATCATAAGTCCACTTGGCAGGTTTGTTGTCGAGTGAAAAAGAATCTATCCATTTAGACATAACAACATCAGCAATTTCATGAGCATAAAATTGCGCCTGAATGTTCAGGGAAATCAAAGTTGATATGGTTAAAAATAGTTTTTTCATTTAAGCCACTTGTCTATCATTGAATCGAAATCACCGTTTCTGGAAGATTTGAATCCAATTTATATTTCTCAGTTACATTTTTAAAATCAGATTTTTCTATTTTAATGCCTTTTGATTTTTCTCCCAGAATGTAGAATCCTAAAGCAGCGTTTGGAGAAAATTTCATATCGTTGAATATTAAGTTATCTGAATTAACGATATCAACACAAGGATTGGTATTGTTGGAAATAATCTCTACATGATTAAATGAAATCGCAGACGCTTCTTGAATTTCGATGCCCACTTTTGACTTGATAAAAATATTATTAAGCTTGATGTTGTTGATATGCGATTCGGGTAACCCTCTAACAAATATGGCTTTTTCGGCACCATCACAAAACACATTACTGATGTTGAAATTTTTAAACACAGGAGTTGTTTCATCAAATGGTTTTAATTCAACTTTTGGCACTTCTCTTTTTTCACCTGGTTGAGGAACAGGATCTTTCGCGGCATAATACATATCAAATAAAATAGCTTCACCAACAATATCTTTCATGAAAATATTTTTAACGTTGATGTTTTCTACAACACCGCCACGTCCTCTAGTGGTTTTAAAACGAAGTCCAATATCTGTTCCGATGAAGGTGCAATTTTCTACATTGATATTTTTAACACCGCCACTCATTTCACTACCAATAACAAATCCTCCATGAGAAGCATACACCACACAATCTTTAATGAATACATTTTCGGTTGGTTTATTTCTTTTTCTACCAGCTTCATCTCTTCCACTTTTCATACAAAGTGCATCATCTCCTACATCAAAAATCGAATTTTCAATGCTTACATTTTTGCAACTTTCAACATCAATTCCATCTCCATTTTGAGCATAAGAAGGATTTTTAACTATAATGTTTCTCACTACAATATTTTCGCACAACATTGGATGTAAACACCAAGCTGGGGAATTTTGAAAAGTAACGCCTTCGAGTAAAATATTTTTACAATTCGACAAGAATAACAAATTAGGACGAAGAAAATCTTTTACACTATCGTAAAATGCTGCCGTTTTTTCCGGCGAAATAGCTCCGGGATTTTTTAACGTATTTCCATAAACGGATTTAGCAGATGGGAACCAAGTCTTTTTATCATCGCTTAATAAACCACCTGACTCTGTTAATCTTTTCCAATGACTAGCGTTTACTTTGTCTTTCTTTACCATTCTCCAAGCATCTCCATTGCCTTCAATAATACCGAAACCTGTAATGGCAATATTCGTTGCACTCTCTGCGGAAATAGGCGATTGATTTCTCATTTGAGGCATTCCTTCCCAATTAGATGCAACCAATTTATAGTCATTAAAATTTTCAGAAAAAACGAGTGTTGCCGTTTTGGCTAAATGTAAGTTCACATTGCTTTTCAAAACAATTGGGCCTGTTTTCCATAATCCAGTTGGTATTAAAACTACACCGCCACCGTTTTTACTACACGCTAAGATTGCATTATTTATTGCGGTTGTAGATAACAAATCCGAATTGATTTTCGCTCCAAATCGGATGATATCAAATGTATCCTTTTTAAATTTTGGAGTTGTAATTTTATTGACATTAACTGTTTTTTGTGCAAAACCGAACAAAGAAAACATACAACTCAAAAACAAAATTATAGTATAGCGCATTTTAAAATAAATTGGGATTCTGATATAAAATTATAAGAGTTCAAGATACTAAAATAGGCCTAGGCAATGCCCGGATTTACTGAGTTTCAAATGACCTTTTTACGCAAACGATACCGGGAACGTAGTCATTTTTTATAAAAATATTGGGAATTTAAATAAACCCTTATTTGGCCAATTTTATGGCTTGCCTTGCCAGTAATTTCCATTTCTTTTTAGAAAATTTCCAAACCAACATCACTTTTAGGTGCACCTCGCCAGGAACCTGATTATCAAGCGTTTTTGCATTCAATTCATGCCTTACAATAGCAGTTGTGCCAGATATAGTGATATCAGCACCATCTAGTGTTATGTCAATGAAATCTGAACTTCCAGAAGTTAATTTATGTATGAATTTTTTTTTGTCGTCTATAGCACCACCAGAATGACCATAACTCAATTGATTGTCTGTAAGCTCATCTAACAACATACTATCTGCGTTTACCATTGCTTTTGACAATTCTTGTGTTTTTTCCCAAACTTCATTTTTTAATTTTATTCCTTTTTTTGTCATTTGTTGGGATTGTGAATCAAACTGAATGAACAACAGAAAAAACAAAACAGATACAATTCTTATCATAAAAATATTTTTAACCGTTTTCAATAAAAAGATTTTCTAATTAAAAATTAACTTCAAAAAAATCAAAATCGACAGCACCACAATCATTTGTCTTTTTCATCCCTGATGCAAACAATCCAAATTTTGCGCCAACCCATTTCCCTTGTTTTGCTTTGAATTTATCCACTATTGATTTGAAATCTTTTCCATCCATACTATAACTGAATTCGAGATTGGCATTTTCTGTAACGTTCAATTTTAAATAAACCCCATTTTTAACATTAACCAAAGTATCAAGAATAATAAAGTGTTCTTTACTGCCTTTATCCGCATTTTTACAATCTACCATTACCAGATAACAAGTATCCTTTCGTTTTTGAATACCAATCCAGAAATAGTCATATCCAAAAACAATCAACCCTGCATCTTCATCATTATTCAATCTGTCAAAATTAATTTTTGTAATTGCTTCAAAACTTGTTGAAGGAAATTTTTGCATCAACAAATTGGGAAAGTTGTATTTGTTTTTGGCGGAGTCAACAATACTATGTGCAAATAATCTCAATTGATTATTATGTATGTAGCTCCATTCCAATCCAGCATTCGCTTGCCATTGCCATTCCAAACTTTTTACAGAATCAAAATTTTCTACAAAATGGTATTTAATTCCTGAATTTTTATTTGCAGAACTATTTGTTGGTTCCCCTATTCCATCTCCATCATCATCATTGCCAATTACCGGCCAATCATTTTTCCAAATCATTGGTTGGAGATGAACTATCCTACCGTATGCATCTTTATCCTGAAAATGAAGAAACCAATCTTTGCCTTGTGGCGACTCTACCCAAGCACCTTGATGCGGACCATTGACATCTGTTTTGCCTTGTGCCAATACTACTTTTCTTTCGTAGGGACCAAAAATATTTTTACTTCTTAAAATAGTTTGCCAACCCGTTCCTACTCCACCAGCTGGAGCGAAAATGTAATAATAGTTATTTCGCTTGTATAATTTGGGTCCTTCGATTGTAGGATCTATGATATGACCATCATAAACAATTCGACCATCTTCATTGACTTTGGTTCCTTCATTATTCATGCTTCTAATGGTCAAAATACTTTTTATGCCAGCTCTACTTCCTGCATACGCATGTATCAAGTATGCTTTACCGTTACCATCCCAAAAAGGACAAGGATCTATCAATCCTTTACCTGGCAATATCAAAACTGGTTCTGTCCAAGGCCCTAAATAATTTTTAGATTTAATCATATAAATACCAAAATCAGGGTCTGGGTAAAAAATGTAAAATGAGTTGTTATGATATCTAATTGCTGGCGCCCAAACACCAGCACCATGTCTAACTGTTTTGAAATATTCTTCAGGAACTAATTTATTAAGTGCATAACCTTTCAATGTCCAATTCACCAAATCTTTTGAAGTCAAAATTGGCAAACCTGGCGTATGATTAAAACTTGAAGCTGTCATGATGTAAGTATCTCCTACACGAATAGCATCTGGATCACTATAATCTTTATGCAAAACAGGATTTTGAAACTGTGCATAAATAGGCATACTATTTAACATCATCATTACCACACAAAGAAGTGAAATGAAATTTAAAAATTGTTTTATTCTATTCATAAAAAATTATTTCTTTCCATTAATCAGCCGTTGGATTCCAGCTCCCTAGTATATTTATTAAAGTATATTTTTTAGCTTCTTCATCATTAAGCTGTTTACTCCATTTTACTCTTGCTTCATTGTTTGCTCCTGGCCCAGATGAGTTATATTCTGCATATCTAGCAGTAGTTTCATTAGCAGGATTTTTCCAATTGTTCCATCCTTCGGGTATAATGTGATTTCCTAAATAACAATTTAAATAAGTAACACTCGCAGTTGGACTCCACGGACGACCTAAAGAAACTTTATTCAGACCACTGTCAGCAGTTAAAGTGCAATTTCTAAATACAAAACCAAATGGAATGATGCTATTGGTTGATGCTGCTGTAACATGAGAGTTCTTTTTGCTATGAATAATACAACTGTCAAACACTGCGGTGGCAGCACCGAAAATAAAATCAGTTGTGCCTTCTATGTAACAGTTGTTAAAATATTGTTTCACACCGTTTCCACTCAAAAACAAAACATCCTGAAAGCCTGTCATGTCGCAGTTAAAAAATGAAGCGCGATTTCCCTCAACCCTCAAAGCAACAGCTTGACCAGCTTTAAAACCAGCATTGTTATTAAATGAAATACCCTCCGCTCTGAAATCATTGCCATACACAAAAACAGTTGCGGAAGTCCATGTGTTTATAGTATCTCCATTCTCGACTTTTTTACCTGCATGATTGTCGAAAGTGATGATCGTATTTTTTGAGCCACTACCCTTCAACGTTATATTTGATTTACGTGAATCAATTGTGAGCACTTCTTTATATACGCCTGGCTTAATAGAAATAACAATTCTATTTACATTACCTTCTGGCACAGCATCCAATGCAGATTGTATAGAAGAGTATTTTGAAGATCCATCTTTAGCCACAATCCATTTTGTACCAGAACAGGAACAACATAAAGAGATGCAAATCAATAAATAGAAGATACGATGCATGTTATTTCTTTATGGGTTTAACCAAATATTCTTTTAAACTGGGATATAGCGATAGCAGTTCTTTCAACGCCATTTGTGATGTAAGTCTGGCTCCTAATTCCGAGAAATGTGTATTGTCTTCTTTACCATTTGGATAATTGGGATGTTCTCCTGGTTTCAATTGTAGAAAAAGTAGTTTTGATGTTGAATCACCAAATTGCTGATACAAACCTCTTGTTTTTGAATCCAAATCAATGATTGGAACTTTTAAAGAATCAGCCAGGGATATCATGGCTGCTGTATATAGTTGATGTGTTTCTAATGCAATACCATCTTTGCTAAACTTGCGTCTGCTTACGGGTGTAAACAAAACTGGAATGGCTTTTTTTGCTCTTGATTGATTTACAAAACTCGCTAAATTAGATTTATACTCATCTACAGTTGTATACCTTTCTGTTTTTTCTTTTGATTCATCGTTGTGGCCAAATTCGATAAACACAAAATCGTCTTCTTTTACATTATCAATAACGGATTGCCAAATGTTTTCAGAGATAAACGTTTTTGTGCTTCTTCCATTTTTTGCTTTATTAACGACTTTTAAATAAGCAGAATCCCAGAAATAAACAAATGGCATCCCCCATCCTGTTTCTGGATAAACGCCCGTTTCTTTTATACTCATTGTACTATCACCACACATCCAGATGGTTATTTTTTTTTCGGGAGGTAATATCATAGACATCATTGAGATAATGGTAATGATAAAAATTATTTTTTTCATTTTCTATTGTTTTATTTTAATCACTTAATTTTTTTTCAACAGTTGATTCAGGTACACTTCAACGTTAGTATATTTTTTAGACAACTGAAACAAAGAAGCATCATTATTTAATGGATTCAAACCTTTTGATTTTTCCCATTCATCAGACATTCCATCAAGGTCTGCATCTTCAATAGATTTACCAGCTCTTAAATAAGGCCAAGCATTTTCAGTTTGTTCAAATGCAGTACCATGCGGGTATCCGCCTTGCACATCAATTATTCTGCCAGTTCCATTTTTTACATCATTCAAAATTCTTTTATCCAAAGTATCTCTTGCAGGAAATGTACAACCAACATCGGACAATATTGCTTCGTATGCTTTTTCTGCAGATTGTAAAGATGTACTCATAAATGCAAAGGGAGTTTTCACAATCACATGTTCATACTTATCTTCCGGCAATGGATCGCTGAGATTAATTCCTAGTGCATTATCCTTGCTCAACGATTGATTCCCTTCCATTATGTTTCCATTCACATACCATTTTCCAAAAGGTATATCATTCCGGCGAAAAGGATTAACCATATAGCTGAGTCTGGATTTTTTCGTTGATGGACCGGGTTTGTAATAATTGTTGACAATGTTGTAATGCCCACCCTCACCTGCATGTACATTATTACCGCCCCAATTATAAATTACATTGTTGCTAAAATCGCAGTTCTCTTCTTTTGTGTGCCTAATGCCATTAAATCGTGGCGTTCGGCTATTACAATGTGCAAATAAATTATGATGAAAACTAGCGTGAACCCCTCCCCAGATACCACCGAATCCATGATTTTCAAAATCGGAATCACCTTGTTCAAAATGATAAGAATAATTAAGCGGCTCTGAAATTAAATTCCATTGAACACTTGTACTATCGCCTGCATAAATACTAAACGCTTCATCTGTGCTCCAGCTAAAACTGCAATGATCAATAATGATATTTTTTCTTCTAGTTCCACCAAATGCATCATCACTACCACTGCCATCAACTTTACCGCCATTCTGAAATTTATCGCCAAGTCTGAATCTAAGAAACCTTACAATGATGTTGTCTCCTCCTAAAGAAATCGACTTATCCGCAAAACAGATTCCATCTCCAGGTGCAGAATGGCCCGCAATGGTAGCATTGCTTTTAATGATAATTTTTTTTTGAAGATGTATCGTTCCTGCTACTGAAAAAACAATGATTCTAGGAAAGTTAGACTCTGCGGCTTCACGAAAACTGCCTGGGCCTTCATCATCTAAATTATCTACTATAAGAACCTTACCACCACGCCCACCTGTTGTATATTTTCCAAAACCTTCAGCACCTGGAAATGCAATTGGTGTTTGATGTATTTCTTTATAATAAGGATAATTTCGTTGATAGGAAGCACATGAAATAAAACTAAAAATTACAAAGAATAGGCACAAAATTTTGATCATTAGTAAAAACCTGCTGTAAAAAAAATTGGCCTGATGCATCGTTTTAAAATTTTACAACAAAAAATTACCAAATATTTGTTGGGCAACTTTCTGGTTTTTTCCCAACTGAAATACCAACAACTATTTCATGTGTATTGCCTACATAAGTTTTCAATCTGGAATTCACTGTAGAATTGTATGCGTAACTCACATTGATTGTTTTTGCTACATTAATTCCCGACATTACCGCCAAACCACTAAGATTATCTTTCAATCTATATCCCGCGCCAATCCACGCTAA
This sequence comes from Chitinophaga pinensis, assembly GCA_943331145.2. Lineage (GTDB taxonomy): Bacteria > Bacteroidota > Bacteroidia > Chitinophagales > Chitinophagaceae > Ferruginibacter > Ferruginibacter pinensis_F. The sequence goes on along the minus strand of CALQKL020000033.1, from coordinate 3,479 downwards.
ATTTTTGTAGTTCATTTTTGCATTCAAATGAACAAACATGGGTAGAGGGTTGATGAATTGTAGCGATGCAGAAGGCACAACAAAAAAGTCTTCATTTAAATAAATCTTATATCCTGTTTGAACAAAAACATGTGGTTTGAAGAAGTCTCCATAAATGTCATTTTTTACAAAATTCACTTTTCCTGGTACGACATTTAATGCAGAAGCACCAATAAAAAAATTAGTGTTGTAAAGTACCAAGCCTGCACTAATTTCTGGAATGACTTTTCTTAAATCTCCACTGTTGTATCCTATTGCCGGATCGTTTGGATCTAAACTTCCCCAAACAATTTTTGTTCTATCCAAATTAACATTAGAAAATCCACCTGTAATACCCGCTGCAACAATGAATTGAGATGATACTGGTTTATGATATGCGTATGTGAAACCGAAAGTTGTACGACTGATATAACCCGTTTTATCTGTTATAAAAGTAATCCCACCACCATGATGCGCAGCAACATTGCCAAAATCATTATTGTTTACATAAGGATTCTCTTCCGCGGTTTGCATTGTGGTTACGGTAGAAGGTACTTGTTCTTTGCTAAATGGTTTATTGATGGTCAAGTAAGTTGTAACAGGTGCACCTTCTAAATCTGCCCATTGATTTCTATAACTAAACTTAATATCCGTATAATTTTCAATACCTGCAAAAGCGGGATTAATGATGTAATTATTGAGAATGTATTGGGTATAATAAGGTTTTTGTTGAGCTATTGCTAAATTTACAACTAGCATACAATTCAAAATTAATAACAACTTTTTCATCGTTTCATTTTTTATTTTCTTCAATATCAGATATCGGTTTATTAATTGATTATCTAATTATCGTTACGTATCCTTTCTTTGTTTTACGTGATCCGCCAAGATCTACAATATAATAATAAGTTCCCGAAGGCAATGGTTTACCTTGTATAGTTCCATTCCAAGGATTTGTATAATCTTTAGTATCATACATTACTTGTCCATATCTATTAAACACCTGTATGTGATAATATGGATACAACGACAAGTTTTCTATTTTCCATACATCATTTATGCCATCTCCATTAGGTGTAAATGTATTTGGTACTACGAAATCCCTAACCACTTTGATAGACAAATCGTCTTCAGCCTTACATCCATCAGCTGAAATTACTTTTACGATATAAGTTATATCATTATTAGGCGCACAAACTGGAGCAGCAATATTGACACTGCTTAGATATGTTCCCGGGCTCCAAAGATAACTCAAGGCATTACCCGTAGCTGTTAGTGGCGTCAAAGTAACCTGATCTCCTTCTAAAATATTTCTATCTGGACCTAAATCAAAAATTGGTGTTGGATTAATGGTGATGATTTGTGTTGCTGAATCACGACAACCATTAGACGCTACAAAAAGATATGAAATGGTGTGATTGCCTGTTCCGGCATTTGCTGGAATTAATACAGGACTTGCTGTAATTCCATCACCAGAATAAGTACCTACACCTGTGTTGTTAAACACGTCAAATGCAGTTGATAATGTTACTGCAGGAATTTCCTGACAAACTTGACTAATCGGATCAAACTGAACATCTGGTGCAGCATAAACCGTAATGTCTTGATAATATTCTCCAACACATCCATTACCACTGTATGCTTTAATCAACACTTTGTAAGTGACAGTTGCAGGAGTGCCAAACACCGGATAATTATGCGTATATACTTCTCCGGTAGTAGGTGTATTATCTGTCAATACCAATCCTGGATTACCATTAAAATCCCAGTAAATTTCTACTAAATTTATTGTACCGAATCCATTTACCACACTTGTATTGGAGATGTTCAATGCGGTATTGCTACAAACATTTCCTACATTATTAATTGTAAAAGAAGCTGTTGGTGCATTGTAAACCACGATACTTCTTGTAGAATCTTTGATACAGCCCAATGCTGAAGTTGCAGACAAAGTAACATTATACGTTCCACCGGTTGTATACACGTGGGTAGGATTTTGAACTGTTACTAAAGGAGAAGCGTCACCAAAATTCCATGACCATTGATTTATTGTTCCAGAAGCAATCGTACTATTATCTGTAAACACTGCAGAACCAGTAGGTATACAAACATCTGTAAAACTAAAGCCAGTTATTGGCTTAGGATTGATTGTAACTTGAATTATAGTCGGTACACTAACACAACCATTTGAATTGGTAATGGTAAGCTGAACTGGATATGTAGTTGCAGAACCATAAGTATTGGTTACTGTTCCAGGAGTTGTTGTGGTTTGTGTTTGTCCATCTCCAAAAACCCATTGCCATTGGTTGATATTTGCTGCATTAGGTGTTGAAGCATCCGTAAATATTACAGCATCTCCTGTACATCTGATATTACTAAATGTAAATGCAGCTACAGGTAATGCATTTACAGTAATGGTGCCACTTAAATTAACGTTGTTACATACACTAACACTGGTTATTGTAAAATTAAATACGCCTGAAACTGTAGGTGTTCCACTGATTGTAAACACACCTGCGTTAAATGAGCCAGTAACACCAGCTGGTAAAGTTCCAGTTAATGTTGCACCAGTAGCGCTACCTCCAAATGTGTATTCAATTGTAGTTAACGCACTATTAATACAAATCGATTGGTTTGCAGTTGAAGCGGGTGTCGATAAAGTTATAGTTGGCAAAGCCAATACCGTAATGGTTCCTGTTAATGATAAATTAGCACAAGGACTTTCGGTATTCACGGTATAATTGAAAACGCCAGAAACTGTTGGTGAACCACTGATGGTAAACACACCTAAATTATAAGACCCAGTTACACCTGCAGGTAAACCTGATACATTTGCGCCTGTTCCACTACCTCCAATATTGTAAGCAATATTTGCAATGGCAGCGTTGTTACAAACCGTCTGACTAGTTGTAGATGCTTGAGTTGCAAGAGAAATTGTTGGACCAGGATTTACGATTAATGTTGCATTGATTGAAGTATTGGTACAAACACTTACAGTGTTTACTGTAAAGTTGAAAGTGCCCGTATTGGTTGGCGTTCCAGAAATTGTATACGTTGATGTTGTTGCATCATAGCTACCCGAAACCCCTGTAGGTAATGTTCCTGTAATGGCTGCGTTTGTCGCACTTCCTCCTAAAGTAAAAATCATACTGCTTATTGCATTATTCGAACAAACGGTTTGAGTTGTAGGCGTAGATGTTGCAATTGTTGGTTGAGCAAGCACCGTAATGCTTCCGCTTAGAGAGACATTTGCACAAGGACTAACCGTACTTACCGTATAGTTGAAAGTACCTGAAGCAGTAGGTGTTCCGCTTATTGTAAATACACCTGCATTGAAAACACCAGTAACACCGGGAGGCAAAGTAGCAGTAACGGCCGCGCCATTTCCACTACCACCAATTGTATATATTATATTGGCAATTGCAGTATTGTTACAAACCGTTTGAGATGTTGTAGCCGTT
>CALQKL020000032.1 GCA_943331145.2 Chitinophaga pinensis | reverse complement strand
CTTTACATTAATGTATAGGCATTCAAAATTAAATATGATCCTTTTTAAAAGACCAGATGACCTTATAGATTTTATCCAAAAAAATCGAAAGTCAAATATAAAAGTTGGCTTTGTTCCAACAATGGGCGCACTTCATCAAGGGCATATTTCATTAATAGAAAAGAGCAAATCTGAAAATGACTTTACGATCTGTAGCATTTTCATTAACCCTACTCAATTTAACAACCCAAATGATTTTGAAAAATATCCTGTAACCATAGAAGCTGATATTGAACAACTCGAAATAAATGGGTGTGACATTTTGTTTATGCCTTCTGTAGATGATATTTATCCAGAAAACTTCCAAAAAAGCAATTTTGAACTGGGTTATTTGGATAATATCTTGGAAGGAAAGCATCGAGCTGGACATTTTCAAGGTGTTTGTATGGTCGTAAAGCGACTATTGGAAATTGTAAAATGCGATATTTTATACCTTGGACAAAAGGATTATCAACAATGTATGGTCATAAAAAAAATGGCAACTGATTTGAATATTCCTGTAGAAATCAAGATATCCCCAACCATTAGAGAAGAAAATGGATTGGCGATGAGTAGCCGAAATAAAAGATTGAATGAAGCTGAAAAAGAGGCCGCTTTGGTCATTTTTGAGGCTTTGATTTTTTTAAAAGACAATATATTCAAAAGAAAAATAGATGATTTGAAAGAAAAATCTAAAGAGAAATTAATTGCAAAAGGTTTCGTAATAGATTATATAGAAATAACAGATGGAACATTAAATCCAATAAAAAAACCAGAAAAAAATCAAACAATTGTCGCTTTAATTGCAGCATCAATTGGTGATGTTCGATTGATAGACAACATAATTCTCAATAATGCAAACAATGCTGAATAACGAAAAATCAAAATTTTCTATTTAACTTCCTTGATATGAAAAAGAAAATTTCTCAATTGTTGCAGTACGTTATTTTTTTGGGAGGTGGGATTTTCTTGGTTTGGTGGCAATTGAAATCAATGAACCTCGAAGAGAAAAATGAGTTTTACAATGCCATAAAAAATGCAAATTTCTGGATATTGATTCCAATTTCTATAATGAGTATCATGAGTCATATAAGCCGTTCCATGCGCTGGAAGCTACTCATGGAGCCAGTAGATTTCCATCCAAAACTTCGAAATGTGTTTATGGTAACAATGGTTGGATATTTAGCAAATGCTGCAATACCAAGATTGGGCGAACTTTTAAAATGTACATTCTTAGCGCGATACGAAAAATTAAAACTCGACAAATTGGTGGGGACCATCATTTTAGAAAGAAGTTTTGATTTGGTTTGTTATGCAATATTCATCGCTTTTACCGTTTTAATTCAAATAAAAATTATAGGCAGTTTTGCTACTGAAAAATTAGATAAATTGTTTCAGGGAAATCCAACCTTGACATTTTTAAAACTCGGTTTATGCATGGTTGCAATAATTCTTTTTTGGTTTTTGATTCGTTGGATCATCAAAAAAAATCCTCAAAACAAATTAATCAATAAAATAAATTTAATCATAAAGGGAATTTTTGAGGGATTGAGCACCATAAAACATATGAAAAAAAAGCGTGCATTTATAATGCATACCATTTTTATTTGGTGTATGTATCTTGGTCAGATTTATCTTGGTTTTTGGGGATTAGATAGTACTGCATCTTTAGGAATTGGCGCTGCTTGTTCAGTATTGAGCTTAGCTACTTTATCCATGATCGTTACACCAGGCGGGATCGGATCATTTCCAATATTTGTCATGCAAACATTAATGATCTATGGTTTAACCAGTGCTCAAGGAAAAGCATTTGGATGGCTGATGTGGAGCGCTTCAACGGGATTAATTGTGCTTGTTGGATTTGTCTCGCTTTTGCTTTTGCCGGTTTTGAATAAAAAGCAGATAATTTAAAATTCAAAAGTAAAAAGTAAAAAAACTCATTTTTAAATCATGCGATACAAGGTTGAAACTAATGGCACAAAAAATCAATTTTTACATTTCGATTTTATTTATGACTCCAACTATTGACGTTATTCATTTCTCCCAGTATTGAAACCGTGAACAAAAAATCCAATTTTTAACTTTTGAATTTTAACTTTTGAATTTTATTGCCATTTATAAAAACTTAATATCAAACGCGCAAATATTTGTGTTTTATAAATTAAATTCGCCTTACAAAAAAGTCAAATCCGTTGCAGAAAAAAAAACACATTGCCAGAGATATCAGCTGGCTAGCTTTTAACGGTCGGGTATTACAAGAAGCATCCGACAAAACCGTTCCATTAAAAGAAAGGATAAAATTCCTTGCTATTTTTTCTAATAATCTAGATGAGTTTTTTAGGGTTCGCGTAGCAACTTTAAAACGCATGATTAAAATAGGCAGTAAAGGCAGGATGCATTTAGAAACTTCACCAGACAGGATTTTAGAAGAAATACAAGAAAAAGTTTTAGACTTACAATATGTTTTTGAACAAACGTGGAATGAAATTTTACGTGAACTGAAAAAACAAAAAATTTTCTTGGTTGACGAAAAAAAACTAAATGTACCGCAACAGAAATTCATTCTCCAATATTTTAATGAACAGGTTCGTGGACATATTGTGCCATTGATGATTGAGAGTATTGTTAACTTTCCAGTATTAAATGACAAGTCTATTTATTTGGCATGCACATTAGGTAAAAAAGACAGAAGCATTTCAAAGAAATATGCATTGATTTCTGTTCCATCAAGGAGTTTATCTCGATTTATAATCCTGCCATCAAAAGCAAATGAATTTCAAATTATTTTGTTGGATGATGTTATTAGATATTGTTTGCCGAATATTTTTTCATTTTTTGGTTATGACCAATTTTCTGCGCATGCTATAAAAGTTACAAGAGATGCTGAAATAGATATTGATAATGACATTGCAACTTCATTAATTCAAAAAATAGAAAAGGGTATAAAAAATAGAAAAAAAGGGAAACCAACCCGATTGGTTTTTGATAAAGAAATTCCAACCGATTTATTAACGTATTTGGTAAAGCGACTAGGCTTCACACATAAGGACAGTTTAATACCTGGAGGAAAAATTCATAATTTCAAAGACTTCATGGATTTTCCAGATGCTGTTTTTCAACAAAAAAGCCTACGAAAGCAACCTTTTACGCATCCACAATTGAGAAACACCAACAGCATCGCAAAGGTAATTTTGGAAAAAGATGTGATGCTTCATTTTCCATATCATTCGTACAATAGTGTAATTGATATGTTGCGAGAAGCCGCGATAGACCCGGATGTTATGAGTATAAAAATCACTTGTTATCGACTAGCGTCTCGTTCAAAAATTATCAATGCTATAATCAATGCCGTTAGAAACGGGAAGCAAGTAACCGTAATCATTGAGCTTAGGGCAAGGTTTGATGAAGAAGCAAATTTGATTTGGAAAAAAGAACTTGAAGATGTGGGGGTTAGAGTTTTGATTGGCGTTCCAAATATGAAAGTACATGCCAAACTTTGCTTGATAACTAAAAAAATCAACAATAAAAACGTGATGTACGGCTTTTTAAGCACCGGGAATTTAAATGAAAAAACAGCAACTGTTTATGGCGACCATTGTTTGCTTACTGCCAATAAAAATATTATGGAAGATGTAAATCGGATGTTTAATTACCTTGAAAACCCTTCAACCAAAATAAATTATTTAAACGCTTGTAATACGTTATTCCCTAGTCCAGTTAAAATGCGCCAACACATTATCGAACTAATAAACAGAGAAATAAAACATGCTACGTTACATAAAAAGGCAGCAATAACCATTAAAGTAAATTCGCTTAGTGATGAGATATTGATTGAAAGATTATATGCAGCAGCAAAAGCAGGTGTTGAAATCAAAATGATTATAAGAGGCATTTGTTGCATGTTTACAGAGGATGCAAAATTTAAAATTCCTGTACAAGCAATCAGTATTGTAGATGAATATTTGGAGCATGCACGTGTACTTATTTTTCACAATAACGGCGACGAAAAAGTTTTTATCTCTTCGGCAGATTGGATGTTGAGAAATTTAGATCATCGTATTGAGGCTGCATGTCCAATTTTAGATAAAAAAATAATTACGGAACTAAAAGACATTTTAAGCATTCAATTAAAGGACAACATTAAAGCACGTATTTTAAATAACGAGCAGAACAATGTGTATGTGAACCCAAGAAATACAAAGAAAGTACGTGCACAAGTAGAGATTTATAATTATCTCAATAAAAAAAGAGGTAGCCAGGCTGTGCCTGATTTCTATATTGCTTAATGGTGATAACTTTCTACAAACGATAAAATATTTAAATAGAAATTTGTACTTCTAAAAATTAAAGATTGAAACTAGCCGCGATAGATATTGGAAGTAATGCTGCACGATTATTGATTACAGAAGTAATTGAGCAGCATTCCTCTGATCCAAAATTCAATAAATTAAATTTGATTCGGGTGCCGTTGAGACTGGGTTTTGACGTTTTTGAAAATGGGTTGATTTCCAATGAGAAAACAACCATGCTTATTCAAACATTAAAAGCATTTAGACATTTGATAAACGCATACGAGGTAGATGCAATAAAAGCATGTGCTACAAGTGCAATGCGTGATGCAAAGAATTCAGATAAAATAATTGGCATTATAAAAAAAGAAACCGGATTGGATGTAGAAGTGATAACAGGCGAAATGGAAGCCAATTTGGTATATGAAAACCATATTGCAGAAAATATGGATAAAGACCATAGTTACATGTATATTGATGTGGGAGGAGGAAGTACAGAGGTTTCTATTTTTGGAAATGGAAAATTAACTGCAAAGAAATCATTCAATATTGGCACAATACGATTGTTAAAAAACGGCGTCACAGAAAATGTTTGGGATGAAATGAAAGAATATATCAAACAATCCACAAAAACGCATAAAGACATCGTTTCTATTGGCAGTGGTGGCAATATCAACAAAGTATTCTCATTAAGTAAAAAGAAAGATGGAAAGCCATTACACATTGAGTTATTGAGGGATTATTACAAAGAACTTAGTTCTTTTAGTGTAGCAGATAGAATCAGCAATTACGGATTACGCGCAGATCGTGCAGATGTGATTGTACCTGCATTGCTCATTTATATTAATGCCATGAGATGGGCAAATTCCGAGCAAATATATGTTCCTAAAATTGGGCTAGCGGATGGATTGATTCATCACCTTTGGGAAGAGTTGAGAACAGGTTGAAAACCGTTTAAATCGCTTCGCTGGTTTAATGGTTTTATGGTTGATGCATTTCCAATTGGTGTGTATTAAACCTTTTGTAAGGGTTGAAAATGTTCAACCCCTCCATGCACCCAACCTTTTGAACTCATTGAACGTATTGAACCTTTTAATCATCAAAAACCTCTCAAACTTCAAAAACCTCCCAAAACGCTTCTTCTTTGATGATTGGTGATAACACCAACATCGGCAGACGAAATCCCCAACCTTTTGAACTCATTGAACCTCTTGAACGTTTTAAACCTAATCTACCTACTTCCCCCATCCGAACCAATCATTTCCATTGGCATAAAGCATTAAACCCAATAGAAACACCATCCCTACAATCTGTGCATATTCTAAAAATTTCTCACTAGGTTTTTTTCCTGTTATCATTTCAGCGATGGTAAACACCACATGTCCGCCATCTAAAGCAGGGATAGGTAATAAATTCATGAATGCAAGTACAATTGAAAAGAAAGCAGTGATTGTCCAGAAGTGTTCCCAATCCCAGCCATTACCGGAGAAAACTGAGCCCATAGATTTAAATCCACCAACACCTTTATATGCGCCAGTTTTAGGAGATAGTATTTTTTTGAATTGATCGATGTAAAAACCCAATTCGGATCCTGCTCTTTTTACTCCAGCTGGTATTGCAGCAAAAAAACCATATTTCTTAACGGTATATTTGTAAATACCTAAGCTATCATATTGCTCTGGCAAATTAGGAGAGGAAAATCCAATCAAATTATCTTCTTGCAAAACGGTATTAAAAGCGCAGCTGCTATCATTGCGTAAAACTTTAACATTTATTGTGCTCCCTTTCTTTTGTGACCCCATGATTTTCTCTAATTCATCTCTGAAGAAAACAGGCTGATTATTAATGGCTACTATTTGATCTCCTTTTCTTAAACCTGCTTTGTAAACATGAGCATCTTCATTTACATCTAACACTATTACAGGAACTCGCGGGCTAATAATTGGCTTTTCAGATTTTTTTCTTTTTTCAACAAGCTTGCCAATTAAATCAACCGGCATGTCCAATTCCATATTTTTTCCATCTCTTATGATGGTAACAGACTTATCTACTACCAGTAATTTTTTTAGAACATCCGTGTATTCTGGAACGGGTTTTCCATCAACAGCAATAATCTTATCCCCGTTTTTAAACCCTAAATCAGTAAATAAGGGATCATTAAATGCGATGCCATATTTTAAGGATTCTGACTTAATATTTTTTTCGCCCCAAACCATTAATATCATTGCATAAATCACAAAAGCCAATAACACATTTACGGCAACGCCACCAATCATAATGATTAAACGCTGCCAGGCCGGTTTGCTTCTAAATTCCCATGGTTGAGGAGGTTGTTTCATTTGCTCTTTATCCATGCTTTCATCCACCATTCCTGCAATTTTCACATAACCACCTAAAGGAAGCCAACCAATACCGTATTCAGTTTCACCAACTTTCTTTTTAAAAATTGAAAAATAAGGATCAAAGAAAAGATAAAATTTATCTACGCGGCATTTGAACCATTTCGCCGTAATGTAATGTCCAAATTCATGAAGAATAACTAAAATAGAAAGAGACAGTAAAAGTTGTGCTGCTTTCAAACCAACACTAGACCAATCAATTGCTAATAAATGCATCATATAAAATTAGGTTGTACGAAAATTAATTTTTAATTACAATTTTAATAGGGTTGCGGCAAAATTACGTGCCTCGGCATCGCTTTCAAAATATTCTTGTAGAGTTGGGTTTTTAATAAACGAAATGGCATCCATTGTTTTTTCAACCACGGCTGTAATATCAAGGAATCCAATTCTATTTTTTAGAAATGCCCACACAGCAATTTCATTGGCAGCGTTTAAAACACAAGCTTTGTTCCCCCCATTTTGTAAGGCATCTATTGCCAATCCAAGGTTTCTAAAAGTTTTATAATCTGGTTCTTCGAAATTAAATGTTGGATATTTTTTAAAATTCAATCTTGGAAAATCATTTTTTATCCTTTGCGGAAACCCTAAGGCATATTGAATGGGAAGCTTCATATCTGGTAATCCCATTTGGGCTTTTATGCTGCCATCTTCAAACTGCACCATACTGTGTATTATACTTTGAGGATGAATTACCACATCAATTTGTTCTGGCTTTAAATTAAATAACCATTTTGCTTCTATCATCTCTAACCCTTTATTCATAAGGGTTGCAGAATCTACTGTTATTTTAGCGCCCATGCTCCAATTGGGATGTTGCAAAGCATGATCTCGCTTTACATTAACCAAAAAGTTGGGCTTTTTACCCAAAAATGGACCACCGCTTGCTGTAAGAATAATTTTCTCAATTGGATTTCTCGACTCCCCTACCAAACATTGAAAAATTGCCGAATGTTCACTATCTACCGGAATGATTGGCGCTTTGTTTTCGAGTGCTTTTTGCATCACGATATCGCCTGCTACAACCAGGGTTTCTTTATTGGCTAATGCAATAACTTTTCCTTTTTCAACAGCTTTTAATGTAGGTTTCAATCCTGCAAATCCTACAATAGCGGCAATCATTACATCATAAGCATCAAAATCTGCGAGCTCTTCAAGGGCCAACTCTCCACTAAAAACTTTTATATCTGTGCCGGCAAGCGCCGATTTAACCATTTCGTATTTATCCTCATTTACAATATTAACCGCATTGGGACTAAATTCTAAAGCCTGACTAATAAGTAATTCTGCATTATTATGAGCAGTTAAAATCTCTACTTCAAAAGCATCAGGATTTGCTTTAATCACTTCTAATGATTGCGTACCAATTGAACCCGTAGATCCAAAAATGGCAATTCTTTTTTTGGGCATTTCAGTAGACATGAAAAATATAAGTTTTTAGTAAAATAAGTAACGCAATTTAAATGAATTATTGGAGATGGCTTATATATTTATCCTTCTTTGAAAAAAGGGTAGTTAATATTTGTTATCTATTTCAATACAAATTCCTTAAGTCCGTCAGCAACTTTTCTATCATTGGATAGTCTCGGTACTTTATTTTGCCCGCCCAATTTGCCAATGCTTTTCATAAAATCAACAAATCCGTTTTTTTGAACCACAGATATTTTCAATCGATCTAAGATATTTCCTGTAATCAAATCGTCGTAGTACACATTTTTTTTGCGTAAATAATCATCAATTAGCAAAGAAAATGCATTTAAATCTGTAGGCTCGTTTTCAAATTCAATAAACCATTCATGGTAACTTTTGGAATCATCATTACTGACAAATGGTGCAACCGTAAACTCAATAAGTTTTACTTGCATAGCTGCACAAGCCGAAAGCATAGCCGATTCTACTTCTTCACCGATAACATGCTCCCCAAATGCAGAAATGAAATGTTTGATTCGTCCACTAACAATAATTCGATATGGCTCAAGCGATACAAATTTAACGGTATCGCCAATGCTATATGCCCACAAACCAGCATTACTACTAATAATCAATGCATAATTTACACCGAGTTCCACATCTTTAAGCATTAATCTCGTAGGATTCTCATTGCCAATTTCACTTACTGGAATAAATTCAAAAAAGATTCCGCTATTTGTGTTTAATAACATTCCTTGGATATTTAAGGAATCTTGGAAAGCAAAGAACCCTTCACTTGCAGGAAACAATTCGATAGTGTCAATATTTCTTCCAATCGTTTCTATGAGTTTAGATTTATAAGGCTCATAATTTACTCCACCCTGAACCATCACACTAAAATTGGGGAATAGGTCTCCTATTTTTTTGCCAGATTTTTCTACCAAACGATCAAAATACATTTGCATCCAAGGCGGTATTCCGCTTATTAATGTCATGTCTTGATTTATGGTTTCGGCTACAATTTGGTCTAATTTCAATTCCCAATCTTCAATGCAATTGGTTTCGAAACTAGGCAACTGATTTGATCTAAGGTATTTTGGAATGTGGTGATTTACAATACCGCTTAATCGACCCGTTGGCACATCTCCAATTCGCTCAAGTTCGGGCGAACCGCTTAAAAAAATTAGTTTTCCATCAGCAAACTTGGAATTTCCTGATTCTGCCATATAACACAAAAGCGCGTTTCTAGCTGTATTGATGTGATTTGGGATAGATTCTTTGGTAATTGGAATATACTTTACACCGCTTGTTGTACCGCTTGTTTTGGCAAAATAAATGGGCAATCCCTTCCACAAAACATTGTGTTTTCCTGATTTTATTTTTTCGATGTATGGCTTAAATTGCTCGTAATCTCTAATCGGAACTTGAGCTATGAAATCCGCATGAGTAGAAATTTTATCGAAACTATGATCTTTCCCAAAATCTGTATTAGACGCGGCTTTAATCAATTGTTGGAAAATCAAATTCTGATCTTCAACAGCAGTAAGCATTCCTTTTTTAATTTGCTTATGAACGAATTTAGCAAATGGTTTTGCAAGTAATGATTTAATTTTCATGCTGCATATGGTTCATTATTTAAAAATACGAACTGCATTTTTAAATAATGTGGTGCAAATTATAAAAATATTTCGAACTATTGGGTTATATGATATATTAAAACGTTAAACCTATATTTCAATTAAAAAGATCAAAATGGCCTAGCATTGAAAATAAATAATGTCGAGTTGTTTTCAATAATTTGCAAATCAAAAATATCGGTACTTCCATCTCCATTACAATCCGAAGCATTGTATCCAAATTCAATACTGGTAGCTGCATTTTCTGCAACTTGCATGTCAAAAATATCAATTGCGCCATCTTGATTAATGTCGCCCGAATAAATCAAATGAACATTATCAATTGAATATTTTAGTGGTGGGTTAATGCCATCATTAAATGCAGCAGTAATATTATTTGAAAAATCATAAAAAACTGAATTCTGAATGAGTATTGGCGAAGCACTCCAGGTTTCTATACTATTCCGATGCTTGATTGCCACATAAAATAACTGACCAAATAATTCGGCAGGTAAATTAAAATATAGATTACCATTCGATTGCAAAATTCCTTTTATTGAAAAATCGGGTTGTATATTATTCAAATTAGTAGGGTTCCACAAATTCACAACAATACTATCAGTTTCATCGATTTGATTTGTTAAACCTAAACTGTACAAAGGATTGCTCATAGATTGGCTTACATTATAATAACCTTCTAAAAATAATTTCAGATGCAATGATGTGCTGCAATTGTTTATGGTCAGCAACAAAGTAGCCGTTGAATCCAAACCTCCTGAACCTGTTGTTGTAAATGCTTTTTCACCAGAAGTTGTATATGTTACGCCATTCCATAAATAAGTATTACAAGCCGTATCCGTAATGTATGCATAGCCAGAAACAGGCAAATATTTTGTAACTGCATTTTGAGAAGCATTAGAAACGTTAGCATTATACACATTCAATCCAGGTGGAGCGAACACAACATAAACAGCCGTTGAATTCAAAACACCCGCATTGGGAACAAGTGAAATTGAATTTGTATACCCTGCATTTGAAGTAGTAGAAATCAAAAAACCTGTAGGCGCATTAATGATGACGCTTCCAGTTAAAGAAGAACCAGAAACATAATAAACTTTCTCAGAAGCAGAAGTGGCCAAACGCTGTTTTCCAAAACTGGTGATGCTGCTAATATTTAACACTTCAACAAGTGAAGTTATCGCCAATACATTACTTGTTCTAGCAACTGCAGAAGTTAGTATCGACCCAGAAATTGAAATACTGAAATTAGAAATACTCTGATCAAAATCGGTTTGATTAAACTGTAAAGTGATTTTTGCAGTATTGGCCGATGTCAATTGTACCGAACCGATGGAAGTGCCAATAGGTGCATTGTTTAATGTAAAAGATGAAAGATTTACAATAGTAGGATTCGTTGAAAAATTTACAAAAGTTTCGTTAGATAAAGTAACATCAACTACATTTCCATTTAAGTTTGATTCGGTAATTGACAATGGCGTGCTGATTGAAACAGATGGTGTAACCACATTGGTTTTTGTGTACCAAATAGGCGCAGATATTGAACGTTTCCCATTTATGGTCATATCTACATAATAGTAAACAGAGGTTCCAATGGCCAATGAAGTATGCGAATACGCTAACGTTCCGGTTGTACTGCTACTGAGTTGAGTAGGCAAAACACCGCTACCTGGAATTCCATACATCAACTTAATATTCTTAATAGCTCCTACTGGAGCAGTTGGATCAGTGCCAACAATATTTATAACAGGGACTGCATTACCAGAAAATACAGAACCCATCACTTGATTGTTGACGGTGAAATTTATTTTAGTATCTAAATCTTGTGTAGCATAAAACCGTCTCGCTTTCATCGCTGCAATTAAATTGGATTTCGTAAGCGACGGCGCTAAAACCACCAACCGATCTTCGTTTGCTCTGCCAAAATTTGTATAGTGTGTATCATGATCCATTAATGGCCCAAGATGATATCCTTTTGCAAGTAATTTTGTATAATAACCAAGAAACGACATTGAAGTGGGATAGTCGTTATAAGTAGTACTTGTTGAAAATGCCGGACCACTTTCCACTGCACAACCAACAGCAGAGCTATCTACAGCATTATTGAAACTTAAATTAGAAATATTGTTATAATCAGTACCATCGGGGTGCGCATAAGTGGCAAAAGCATTACCATTGGCATTCAATTTTCTAAACAATCCATTGGGACCAGTATAATCACTTTTAGCCACATAAATTTGATAGTTATTTGTTTCCCATCCTATTAATGAATCGATTCCATAAATTAAAATATGTCCACCATTACTAATCACCCCCCACTCCTGACCATACAACCCAACAAATGTAGATGTTGTAGCAGCATTTGCTTGAGCAACACCTAATGGCCAGTTGTTTATGCTCATACCTGCTCCTGCATGATTATGTTCTGATATACCTAAAAAATCCATACCAAGGGAATTTTTCGCATATGCATAATCGTTAGCAGGAGTAAATGCAGTACTATCTTTGTTCCCATCCGAATAACTTGAATGAGCATGAAGATTGCCATAATAAAAATTATAGGTTCCTGATGAAGCTGTTGTAAAGCTTAATGATAAAGGTGAAATTGTATTGTATTTGGGACCACCTGAACAAAAAGCATTTTCGGCAAAAACATAAAAATAATACGTTGTTGATGCCGTCAAATTATTTTTGACAAAAGAATTACTTGTGGAATTAGACAAAACAAAAGCATTGCCTATTGCACTACCTGAATTATAAGAAACACCATTAATAGGGAACTGACTCAAACTGCTTGATGTACTGTACAATACAAGATATGAATCCGCATAAGTACTGGTTGAAAACGTACCAGACACACTGCTGTTGTCTCCATTTAAAATCAAATTTGTTGGTTGATTATTGGGCACATTACAAACTGAATTATTTGAAAGTGTAGTAGCAGAGCCAACTAAAGGATTTGCAGTATTATACACTGGACCAAAACTACAATCTTGAGAAACGATTGAAAATACATGATAAAAATAGGTCGTTGACGCAAGAAGTGAATCTTCTACAAATGAATTACTTGGACCACGATACACTACAATTCCACCACCAAGCGAATCTTTTGAATTAAATGTTGTCGTGTTTGTAGGTAAAGCATTCAAAGTGGAAGAATTGCTTCTGACAATTAAATATTCATTTATTCCAGGTGACGTATTAAAAGTTCCAATTAAACCGTTGGGGCTGATGCTACTAAAAATAAAATTTGATGGCTGAGTTGAAGGAGTAACACAAGGCAAGATGCCAGAGGTTGTTGTAAAAGCAGCCGTCAATGGATTTGTAGAATTATATTTAGGGCCACCATTGCATAAATCGTTGTAAGAAAAAACACTGAGATAATATATTGTTGACGGATTTAAAGCGGATAAATTGAATGTCAAACTATCATCAATTGAAACAACAACAGCGTCATTTAAATCATCTCCAATTGAATACACTGTACTATCAATTGGTGTTATTGTTTGTGCATTATTTGCACTCAATACCATTAAATATTTGTCTGCCCCGGTTAAAGATGCATTAAAAGACCCAGAAGCATTATTACTACCTATTACAGAAAACAAAATTGAGTCAGGCTGGGTTAAAGGTGAAGTACATTGAGCATTGGCATATGCCGTTATGTTTACATTGTCGATATTTATTTTAGGTCTCGAACCGGTAGTACCACCAGTTCCATTATATACGTAAAATCTCAATCTAGCTGTAGCAGTATTATTAAAATCACTAGGCAAGTTTACGTTTACAATACTTCCTGATACAACTACACCATTACTCACATTTAAAACTTGCGCTGCAGATAAATCTGTAAAAGTATTTCCATCAATCGTTGAGTAAACTTTCAAGGTAGCATTTCTGTTGCCTGTGCTATTTATAATTGTACTCCAATCAAAGCTAAGCGTCCCTGCATTTAATCCTGTAAAATCAAGAAATAAATCAAATGCTGCAGAACTGCTGTTGTCGGTAGGCCCTGTAGCAAGAAGCGTAATAGACCCAGAGCCCTTCTGAATACCACCAGTTGTACTAGTGGTAAAGCTAGTAGATGGTGTTGTAATTTTTTTTCCTTCGGGAATTGTACCGGTAAACTGAGTAACACAACCCTTCCAGCAAGAAGCGCCAATTCCGCCAGTAAATGTTCCATCAACAGGAGTGATTGCGCTAAAAGTCCAATTAGTAATATCTGAAAACGATTCTGTGTAAGTATAATTATTTTGTAATGATAATTTCAAAGGTGTTTGCCCCATTAAACAAGGAGAAAAAAAGCATAGAAAAAGTAGAAAAAACGGGATTTTTATCATTGAAATGATTTTGTTGAGCATCAAATGTAAATATTTTGATTGAGGAAACAAATTTGTTTGGTGTTTGGTGTTTGGTGCCCCCATACCCAACCCTTCCCCCGAAAGGTGAAGGGAGTAAATGACGCAAAGGGTATTGAAACACGAAGATGAAATGCTTGCAGCATTTTTTTTGACACAAAGACTCGAAGGCGCGAAGACACGAAGTAGAAAATGGAATTTATCATAGATAAGTAAATATGATATAAAAACACAGCCAACCAATAGGTCGGTTTGTTTATTTAGTAATTAATTACATTGTGCTATTTGCTTCCGTGAGTGCGGAAGATTTGAAAGTCATATATACATCAGAATGAGAAACAGTAAGAGATCGAAGAAAAAAGTCAGAACTTCATGATCGCTCTTGCTTTCAATCTCGTTCTGACTTTTGGTGCCCACGAAAGGAATCGAACCTTCACACCCTTGCGAATGGCAGATTTTGAGTCTGCTGCGTCTACCAATTCCGCCACATGGGCAACTTTTTACGCATCCATTTGAATAATAAATCTTCAAACGGACCACAATATTACATCAAT
>CALQKL020000031.1 GCA_943331145.2 Chitinophaga pinensis | reverse complement strand
GTAAATCATATTTTTGATCGTTGGCTTTAGGTTCTTCAAATTCTAAAATGTACGTCATGCCGCTACAACCACCACCTTTAACCCCTACCCTCAATTGTTTATTTTGATCGAATCCTTCTTCTTGCATTAACCTTTTAATTTCTGCAATCGCAGACAAAGTAAACTGAACGGGTGTCATTGTAACTGTTTCCATAAATTATATTTTCACAAAAATACATTCATTTTTAAGTTTTACATAAAAGCAATTTTCGAAACTAGGAAAAAGTTGAAATGACTTAATTACATTTGTAACTATAAATTAAACATATGTTTCAAGATTTTTTCATCTACGTTGCTTTATTAATGGAATTGGCAACTGTTGCTTTAGTCATCATTTTTTATAAAGAATTCAAAGCATACACTAAACAGCAGTCCGAAATTCCTCAAATCAATCATGAAGGGAATAGAATGAAGTTGCAAGCATTGGAAAGATTAACCATGTTTGCAGAAAGATGTGGATTGGCCAATTTAATCAATCGTATAAACCAACCGGGAATGAGTGCTTCAGATTTACATTTTGCACTAACAGAATCCATCAAAACGGAATTTGAATACAATATCAGTCAACAAGTTTATGTTAGCCCTGAAGTTTGGAATGCCATAACTCGTTTAAAAGATCAAAACATTTACATCATCCATCATATTACAGCAAGTCTTTCACCTGCAGCTACAGCATTGGATTTGAGCAAATTAATTATTGAGTACAGCAATACACCAAATGCGGAAATGAATGGCATTGTATTATCTGCACTTCAAACTGAAGCAAAACAAATACTGAATTAAACGCAATATTATGTCTGAAAATAAAATAACCACTGATTCTGGAATCGAAATCAAAGAAACCTATACAGCTGCAGATTTTAATAAAGTAGACGAATCAAAAGCGGGTGAATTCCCATTCACAAGAGGCGTTCAATCTTCAATGTACCGTGGTAAATTATGGACCATGCGCCAGTATGCTGGTTTTTCAACAGCTGCAGAAAGCAATAAACGATATCATTATTTATTGAATCAAGGCGTAAGTGGTTTGAGTGTTGCATTTGATTTGCCCACTCAAATTGGTTACGATAGTGATCATCCTTTAGCTGATGGTGAAATCGGGAAAGTTGGCGTGGCTATTGATAGTTTGGAAGACATGGAGAAGTTATTTGATGGCATTAATTTGGAAAACGTTTCTACATCAATGACGATAAATGCAACAGGGTTTATTTTATTGGCATTTTATGTGGCGTTGGCAAAGAAGCAAGGTGCTAATTTGAAAAACATTTCTGGTACCATTCAGAATGACATTTTGAAAGAATATGCGGCAAGAGGAACATACATTTATCCGCCAAAGCCATCAATGCGCATCATTACCGATATTTTTGAATGGTGTAGTAAAGAATTGCCAAAATGGAATACGATTTCGATATCTGGTTATCATATTAGAGAAGCAGGGAGTACTGCCGTTCAGGAAATTGCATTTACATTAAGTAACGGAAAGGCATATGTGCAAGCCGCGCAGCAAAAAGGATTGGATATAAATGTGTTTGGAAAAAGACTGTCTTTTTTCTTTAACGCACACAACAATTTATTTGAAGAAGTAGCAAAATTTAGAGCCGCTAGACGAATGTGGGCAAAAATGATGAAGGATTTAGGCGCTACTGATGAGAAGGCGATGATGTTGCGTTTTCATACCCAAACCGGCGGAAGCACACTTACGGCTCAACAACCAATGAATAATGTTAGTCGAGTTACCATACAAACCCTCGCTGCCGTATTGGGCGGGACACAATCGCTACACACTAACGGCTACGATGAAGCGCTAAGTTTACCTACCGAAGAAGCGGCTAAAATTGCTTTAAGAACACAACAAATTGTAGCTTTTGAAAGTGGCACCGCTGATACTGTTGACCCATTAGCAGGCAGTTATTTTGTAGAATCGCTGACCGATCAAGTAGAAGCGGAAGCATGGAAATTAATTGAAGCCATTGATGTTATGGGCGGAAGTGTTGAAGCCATAGAATCAGGTTTTATGCAAGAAGAAATTGCTAGAAGCGCTTATCAATATCAAAAAGATATCGAACAAGAGAAAAAAATAATCGTTGGCGTTAATAAATTTAAAACTACAGACAACGAAAAAATTCCAGGTTTTAAAATTGATGATAGCATACAAAAAATGCAAACAGACCAACTGAACATTTTAAAACAAAAAAGAAACAACGACGCCGCACAAGCCTCATTATCAAAATTAGCATCAGTTGCAAAATCAACCGAAAACCTTATGCCTGTTGTATTGGAATGCGTAGAAAACTATTGCACTTTGGGCGAAATTGCTGATGTGTTGAGGAATGAATTTGGAGAGTACAAGTAGGATATATTGGATTTTAGATATTTGATGGCGTTTCGTTCCAACAATAAACAATAAACAATAAACAATAAACGAATTTTTATTTCGCAAAATCCTTCTCATAATCGCCCTTAATTCTTTCCATTGAGGGATTAAAATAACCGAATTTTAAATTTGGAAATTCTTCTCTAATCAGCTCCATCATTTGTTTTACGCCGATACATTCGCCGGTATCTGAAACATTTATTTTGCCCAAATACCAATCTGGATCAATGTTGAAATTGCGCCACTGAATCATACATAAATCCGTTTCTTTAATCAACTTTCGTAAAGCTTCATACTCCGCAACAGAATCTGTCATGCCAGGGAATACGAAATAATTTATGCTTGTCCAGGCACCAAAAATTCGTGCCACTTTTAAACTTTCAATTAAATCTTCAAACTGATAATTGTTTGGCAAATAATAAGCCGAGTAAATTTCTTTTCTAGCAGAGTTTGTACTTACTCGAATGCTATTTAACCCAACTTCACAAAGGGCTTTTACCGCATCGGGTTTACTTCCATTTGTATTGATGTTAATGCTTCCTTTTGACGTATGTTTTCTGATTTCTATTATGGATTCTTTTATTGTTTCCCACATCAACAGCGGTTCGCCTTCACAACCTTGTCCATAACTAATGATTGGGAAAGGTGCCGTTTCCAAATGTGGAACTGTAAACTCTACAATCTCTTCGGCAGTTGGCTTAAACGTAAGTCTATCTTGTGTACTAAAAATCTCTTCTGTTTCTGGTTGAAATGAAATACATCCAATGCAATTGGCATTACATGCGGGAGATACAGGAACTGGGCATTCCCAACGACCTAAAGCCAAATTGCGTGCAGCAGGACAAGTGTAGGTCATGCAACAATTTTCCATCAAATGCTGAACTAGGCGATTATTAGGATACGCACTTAAAAGTTGATTGTGCCCAACTTCAATTTGATCATCATCATACCCTTCAGCTTCTTGTCGAATGTCTTTTTCAATTCTAACTGCAGTAACAAAAAACTTTTCATTATGCCAACCTGCTGCGGTGTAACAAAACAATGGTAAAGTTGGTGCTTCTGGAAGCGATTCATATGCAGCCATATATAAACCCGTATGTGCAGGCGGAATGAAAGCCGCAACAGCCCATCCTTTTTCACATAAACGCATTTCACCCGTTTTTACATCAATGCCAATGCCTTTTCTACCGGGCAACTCATACAATTGGCCACCTTCGGGCAATTCAATCCAATCTTCTACTGGAACAGGATAAGCATCCCAACCACTTCTGCCAACCACATATAAACTGGTATCTTCAAAAATATTTCCTTCTCCATCAGAATAAAGTAGGTACGGCGATTCGTTGAGTATTGACATTGAGTTATTGATTTGAAATTTGATGTTGAAATTGTTTGCAACGCTCATTAAATTGAGTTTCATCCAAAGTATTTTCTTGGTTAGAAATTACAAATTGGATAAGTTTATTGTTTTTTAAATCTATGGTAAGCATTCCGTCTTTTAAAACCACTTGCTCAACTTCTGTCCATTGAAATATTTTTTTAGGAAATGACGGATAAACAACACCGATTTCATTAAAAACGATTTCAAGTTTACGAATGGCTTTTAATCCCATAAAAGCGAAAAGCATATTTAAAAACCCCACTAAAATTAGACCTTCGAAAATCCAACAAATGGATGCGAACAAAATGCCTATTACAATTTGGGCAAGATGCGTATCCTGGTTTTTCTTAAAAATAAAATAAACACAAAGCGGTGGAAGAATTGAAATAAATCCCAAAAATGCAAATAGATACGATAAGCTTCCGAATGCGTTATTAACGATAAAATACAAAAAGCCAATCATATTTATTATAGCAATAAAAAAAATAGAAAGCTTGTAAGAGTTCTTTTTTTCATTGGGAATAACGACGGTTATTTTATCCATTTTGTGGATTGCTTATGGTTAACAAATTGCAAAGTTTATATAAAACACGTGCACCCACATTTTCATCCCATTCGTCGTGGCTCACCCCTACTTCATTCAAATCAAATCCAATTATTTTTTTTCCTGAAAGATGCAATTTATTGAGTAAATAAAATACTTGTTCTGTTTCAAAACCACCTTGCACGGGTGTACCGGTATGTGGACATAATTTTGGGTCAAGTCCATCAATATCAAAACTGACAAAAACATGTTGTGGCAAATTTGCTATAATTTCATCAACGATTTTCTTCCAAGTATCTCCTTCGTATTGGCGATGTTTGATATCTCTATCAAAATATGTAACAACTCTTTCGTTACTGTTATTGATGTAATCCAACTCTTCTTCGCAATAATCACGAATACCTACTTGTACCAGCTTTTTAATGGCTGGGATATTTTCTAAAGCGTTATACATTATGGAAGCATGAGAGAAATTAAATCCTTCGTAAGCTTTTCTCAAATCGCAATGTGCATCTATTTGCAAGATTCCAAATTCTGGAAATTTGTCAGCCATTGCCTTGAAAAATCCAAATGGCGTGCTATGATCGCCTCCCAATAATGCAACAAGTTTATCTTTTTTTAATAATTCTGAAGTTTGCTCGTATACCCAATCATTTAAAAACAAACTACCTTGATTGATTTCTTTAAGCGTTTTGGTCATAAACTTGTTGTTTTCCACCAATTCACCTTGAGCTATGTAGTTAATATATAATTCGGCCTCTTTTCGGAGATAATCGCTTTTGGTAAGAATTTTCTTATCTGGCATACGCATATAAAAACCTTGTTTCCATGCATCTGTATACTCTG
Source organism: Chitinophaga pinensis (assembly GCA_943331145.2). Taxonomy (GTDB): domain Bacteria; phylum Bacteroidota; class Bacteroidia; order Chitinophagales; family Chitinophagaceae; genus Ferruginibacter; species Ferruginibacter pinensis_F. The sequence goes on along the minus strand of CALQKL020000031.1, from coordinate 9,525 downwards.
GATCATACAAATCTACTTGTAAGCTTGCTGTAAAAATATGGTCTGGAGCCCTTGCTGTTCCTGCGTTATAGCTAACGGTAACCTCCCATGGAATGGGTAAAATAACCAATCGAGCATCGCTTTCTGAAAAGGGAAGTCCGAAAATATTATTATTGGGATTACCAACGGAATTGGGGTCGAAAGCGGAAAGATCTGCCATGATATTGATTTGAAAAATTCGGGACAAAGATAATTGAACAATTTTTTATCCGTTAAAAAAAATCTAGAATCTAATACTCTATTTCTTTTAATTACCTTTGGCACCGAAAATGCTTTAAAAATAAAAATTCAAAAGTAAAAAGTAAAAAAAATAAAATCTACACTTTGTAATTGGCACTAAGTAGTGCATAATTTTTGATTTTTAACTTTTGACTTTTAACTTAAACATCATCTCATGAAACGTACACACATCATTATTTTAATTGGCATTGTAGCTTTAATTATTGGCCTATTGGTTTTTTCAGTTGATTTTTCAACTTATGACACCATTAATTCTGCAAAGAAAAAGCAAGGAAAGTTCGTTCATTTAATCGCAAAATTGGATAAATCGGAGCCAATCACTTACGACCCGATTAAAAATCCCAATTACTTATCTTTTTATGCCGTTGATAGTTTGGGTGGAAAAACGCAAGTTATTTACCATAACAGCAAACCTGGTGATTTGGAAAAAAGTGAGCGTATAGTATTAAAAGGAAAAATGGAAGCAGATCATTTCGAGTGTCAAGATATTCTTTTGAAATGTCCGAGCAAGTATAAAGACGATAAAAAGATGCTTGAAAAAGAAATGAAAGATCAAACAACCAAAAACTAGTTTAATTAAACAATTGCAATGATAAAATTCGAAGGGGAACATTTAATACCTGGTCAAATTGGACATTTTTTTATACTATTAGCATTGATGTCTTCGCTCGTTTCGTTGATATCTTTTGGTGTAGCATCTACAAAAGCAGATTTATCTCAAAAAAACGATTGGCTGAAATTTGGGAAAATAAATTTCACCATACATTTTATAAGTATCCTTATTGTTTTTTCAACAATATTTTTCATTTGTTACAATCATTACTTCGAGTACATGTATGCGTACAAACATGCGTCAAAAGAACTTGAATCAAAGTTTTTATTGGCATGTATTTGGGAAGGGCAAGAAGGTAGTTTTTTACTTTGGTCGATTTGGCATGCCGTTTTGGGAACATTTATCATTTATAACAAAAAGGAAGAACATCATAGTATTTGGAAGGCACCAATAATGTCGGTAATAAGTTTAGCTCAGCTTTTTTTAATGTTCATGATTTTAGGCATTTATTTCTTTGGAGTTCGAATAGGAAATAGTCCATTTACATTTACCAGAAATGAAATTCCTGCGCCAATATTTTCACAGCCCAACTATCTAACTTTTATAAAAGATGGAATGGGCTTGAATGTTTTACTCCGTAATTATTGGATGGTCATACATCCGCCTATTTTATTTTTGGGATTTGCATCAACAATAATTCCTTTTGCATTTGCTTATGCGGGATTACAAACAAAACGATTTGGCGAATGGATAAAACCTGCGATGCCATGGGCTTTGATGAGTGCTTGTGTATTGGGTGTGGGCATTATGATGGGCGGCAAATGGGCATATGAATCATTAAGTTTTGGTGGATATTGGGCTTGGGATCCTGTTGAAAATGCTTCATTAGTACCATGGTTAATTTTGATAGCAGGTATTCACACCATGCTAATTTTCAATGCTACTGGAAGGTCATTAAGGGCAAGTTATTTGTTTGCAATGCTCACTTTTATATTTGTATTGTACTCTACTTTTTTAACACGCACAGGTATTCTTGGTGATACTTCAGTACATGCATTTACAGAAGCAGGAAAAGCCATCAACATTATGATTGGCTTGTATGTTCTTTCATTTGCAGTGCCCATATTTGTTTTATTTCTTAAGCATTATAAAAACATTCCAGCAATTCATACTGAAGAAGAAACCAGCTCAAGAGAATTTTACATGTTTATTGGATCGCTGCTTCTTTTCTTGTCGGCATTGTTCATCATTTTAATTACTTCAATCCCTGTTTATAGCAAAACCCCGTTTTTAAAAGACTTGATTATTAGTATTCATAAAGGACCATTAGCTATGCCAGAAGATGCAGAATTTTTGTACAACAAGGTTATGATTATGGTGTCGGTTTTTATTGGCATTTTAACCGCAGTATCACAATACCTTAAATACAAGAATACTTCTCGTGAATATTTAATGGGCAAGATTAAATATCCTTTAATGGCTACAATTATTGTAGCTACTTTGCTTTTTATATTTTATCCCATTCAATTTGATAAACATGGAATAGGTTTTTTAGTGGCGATTTATATTTCATTATTCTTTTCAATTTATGCAGCGATATCCAATGGAATGTATATTTCATTGGTGTTAAAAAATAATCTAAAATCAGCTGGTGCTTCAATTGCACACGTTGGGTTTGCTGTAATGATTATAGGCATGTTGATTTCGAGCAGCAATAAATTGATTATAAGTGATAGTAAAGTAAACGGCATAAACGTTCCAATTGGAAAAGATCCAACGTCGAAAAAAGAAGAAGATCCTACAGAAAATCTAACCTTAATTAGAGAGGTACCAACCAAAATGGGCGACTATCAGGTTTCTTATTTAAAAGATTCGAGCGGACACGAAAAAGGCAGAAGTTTTTACCTTTTAAATTTCGAAAAAAAGGATAAAATAGCATCCAAAGTAGAAGAACGATTTGTATTACAGCCAGATGTTTATTTAATGAAGGACAACAACATGAGCAGTAATCCTGATACGAAATCGTATCTAACAAAAGACATCTTTACCTACATTTCATTTGCAATAAATAAAGAAAAAAATGAAGACACCGCCCAATTTAAAATCATAGAAATTGGCGAAGGAGAAAAAAGTTATTACAGCAATGGTTATTTCGAATTGAAAAAAGTAGAAAAAAATCCAGCCAATTCGAAGTACAAAATTGGTACAAACGACATCGCATTACAAGCAGAAATCCAATTTGTAAGTAAAGACAGCATGCATTTCGAAGCACATCCAATGATTGTTGCTGACAGCTTTGGCATTTTACAAATAGACGACACGGTTTATGCACAAAATTTATTTGTAAAGTTTGCCGGTGTAAGTGATAACCATAAAATAAAAATCGGAATTAAAGAATCGGATCAGTTAATAGACTTTGTAACGGTAAAATCATACGTTTTCCCATACATTAATTTGGTATGGCTTGGATTGATAATAATGGCAATGGGCCTATTAATGAGTTCGTTATTTAGAGCAAAGTTATCAAATCGATTATCCGGGATTATTCTATTTTTGGCATTTGTTGGGTTGTTTTATATGTTCCTGTTTGCGAATTAAGCTTATTCATGTGGTGAAAAGATGAACAAAAATCCACGAAGTTGAAATGCTTGCAGCATTTTTTGACACAAAGAAACTAAGGCGCAAAGGCACGAAGTTTTTTTGTTTCACGCAAAGCTCGCAAAGGAGCAAAGACGCAAAGGGAGAATAATGTCACCTTAAACCTTTAAACCAGCAAAGCGATTTAAACCTTCGCTCCAACCTTTTTAACATCATATAGGGGTTGAATATTTTTAACCCCTACAATACATCTTAAACCTCACAAACCTCTTAAACTTCTCAAACCTCACAAACACCTCTAACACCTCTCAAACTCCCCTTCTAGATATTTGTTTTAACATTTACAACAAAAAAAAACGGGTTACCAAAGCCATAAAATGGTATAAAATAATCAACCAAAGTTGTATATTTAACCATGCGATTATTAAAACAAAATTGCAATTTTATCAAACTTATTTTTTTTGTCGGATTCTTCATTTCGATTAATTCGGCAAAAGCGCAGTTTAATAAAAACCTTGATACCATTAAACTTACAGCCATCATATACAATGGCGACACCATTTCCTGCACTACGATTTCAAATATTTATATCCAATGTAAACTAACATATGCACAAAGAGAAGCATTAGCAAAATACAACCGACTTAGAAACGCAGTTTATGTAACTTATCCTTATGCGCGTAAATCTGGCATAATATTAAACGACCTGAATAAGCAATTATCGGGTATGACAGATAAGCGGTCACGAAGAAAATGTATCAATTCTAGAGAAAAAGAATTGAAAAAAGAGTTCACTACCCCACTCACCAACTTATCGGTATATCAAGGGAAAATATTAATGAAATTAATCAATAGAGAAACCGGCAATAGCTGTTATGAAATCATAAAAGAATATCAAGGCGGATTAGCTGCGGGTTTATACCAAACGGTTGCGTTTTTCTTCAATAGCAGTTTAAAACAAGCTTATGAACCTAAGAATGAAGATATTGTAATTGAAAAAATTGTTCAAGAAGTACAAAGAATGTACGGTTACCCAGAAATTGCGCTAAACCCTTCCCTATAATATTTCCTCACAATTACTTCACAAACGTTAAACATAAGTTTTAATGTTGGTTATTATGGGTTAAATTGCTAAAGATTTTGAAGGAAGTGAAAAGTTAGAAGTAAAAAGTTTTAAATTTTGAATTAATTCATAAAATGAAAATAGATATCCTTGCAATTGGTGCTCACCCAGATGATGTTGAATTGAGTTGTGCAGGCACGTTGATTGTAGAGAAATTAAATGGCAAAAGAGTTGGTGTTATCGACCTTACAGCAGGCGAATTGGGATCTCGTGGCGATGCTGAAACAAGAAAATTAGAGGCTGCTGCATCATCAGAAATATTGGGATTAGATGTGCGAGAAAATCTTTATCTACCTGATGGTTTTTTTATTAATAATGAGCAATCGCAAAGGAAATTAATCACTGCCATTCGTAAATATCAGCCTGAAATCATTTTATGTAATGCGCCGGAAGACCGTCATCCAGATCATGGGAAGGCAGCCCAATTGGTTTCGGACGCATCATTTTTATCTGGCTTGGTAAAAATAGAAACTGAGTTTAACGGCGAATTGCAAACGCCATGGAGACCGAAATACGTATTTCATTATATTCAAGATCGTCATTTGGAACCTGATTTCTTAGTAGACATTACAGGTGCTTTTGATAAAAAAATGGAATCGATACTAGCGTATAAAACACAATTTTACAATAAAGAAATAGAAGGCATAGAAACCTATATTTCAAACCCTGATTTCCTTGAAATCCTTAAAACACACAACAAGTTGTTGGGTAAAAGAATTGGGGTTAAATTTGCGGAAGGTTTTATTTCAAAGAAAAATATAGGCATCTACAATTTTGATGCTTTCATACAAAAAACAACCTAATTAAAATGGCAACTCCAAAATTCAAAAACAATACAGGAACAACTTTTCATCAAGAATTAAAGAAAAGGGTTCAAGCATATTTTACAGAAAATCAACTTAAACCTACTGGCAATTTTTCACTTTATTTCAAAGCGATTTTATTTTGGACTTGTTACGTTGGACTTTATGTACATCTAATATTTTTCACCCCTCCAAATTGGATAGGAATAATTGAATGTATCATAATGGGTGGATTAACTGCTGGAATTGGATTCAATGTAATGCACGATGGCGGTCATGGTAGTTTTAGCGATAGTAAATTTTGGAATAAAATTGCAGCATACTCTGTAAATGGTTTAGGCGCAAGTATGTTGATGTGGAGTAACAAACACAACATCGTTCACCATACCTATACAAATATTGACGGAGTAGATGATGATATAGAAATCAAACCATTATTAAGAATGTGCCCAACTCAGAAAAAGTATGTTGCGCATAAATTCCAACATGTTTATGTTTGGTTTCTATACTGCTTATTGTTGATCATTTGGATTTTCGCTACCGATTACGTCAAGTATTTTAGAAAAAAAGTGGGGACAGTACCTTTAAAGAAATTTAGTGCATTTGACCATTTCGCTTTTTGGCTAGCAAAAGTATTTTACTACAGCATTATGATTGTACTTCCTATTTATATGTTGGGTTTTACAAAATGGGTTGTTGGGTTTTTAGCATTAAGCATGTTTGCTGGTTTTGTACTAAGTATTGTTTTCCAATTGGCTCACACTGTTGAAGAAACCTCTTTCCCGATTCCAGCTGATGATAATAATATTGAAAACGAATGGGCAATTCATCAAATAGAAACTACCGCAAACTTTGCTACAAAAAACAAAGTTATTTGCTGGTTGGTTGGAGGTTTAAACTTTCAGATAGAACATCATTTATTTCCAAAAATTTCACACATACATTATCCTGAAATAAGTAAGATCATTAAAAAAACTTGTGAAGAGTTTGATGTTAAATACATTGAATTCCGCAGAATGAGAGATGCTGTTATTTCGCATACCTTACACTTGAAAAGAATGGGAAACGCTTAATTTTCATCTTTATTAATCGAATAATTAGCATTGATTCGTCTTGTATTTTTATTTTTTTTGAGCTTGGGTATTTGTTCTTTTAATGCAAATGCACAATTTGATACAACGCATCATTTAGGCCTCGTTAATTGTGTATCCAACACTAAATATTATTTTGCCATTCCTGTAACTTTGATTGCTACTGGCGCTATTTTATCAAATAGCAACTTCAAAATAAACGTACAAAAAGGTGTAATTGGAGATTCCAAAACCAAAGTTGACAACTATTTACAAATCGCTCCAGCCGGAATAACCGTTGGATTGGAAGCAATAGGTATTAATGGAGTGCATAAACCGCTTCAAACGACCATGATTTTCACCATATCGAATGTGATTTTAAATTCAATCGTACAACCTATAAAACACTTTACAAAAGTTAAGCGCCCGGATAATAGTGATTTCAAGTCTTTTCCCTCAGGACATACGACTGAAGCTTTTGCTGCTGCAGAATTAATGCGCATAGAATTCAAAGAAAACAACCCTTTGCTAGGATATGCGGGATATTTAATGGCTGGAGCAACAGGATACTTAAGGATGTACAACAATAAACATTGGATTAGTGATGTGCTTGCAGGTGCTGGAATTGGAATTGGTTCGACAAAATTGGCATTACTGATTTTTGAAGAAATTGAAGATCATCGAAGATTCAAAAAGCACATCAAAGGCAATTCTTTGTTAATACCGAGTTATCAGCAAAATCAAATTTGTATAAATTGGATAAAACATTTTTAACCTATTTAAAATTTACTTGTTTTATATAATTCCAATCAATAGTTAATAACGTAAATTTGCCTCTACAACTTTTTAAATTATGAGTGAAGAAAAAAGCCTGAATTTTATTGAAGAAATTATAGAAGCGGATTTGGCATCCAATAATTGCGCTAGCATTTCAACTCGTTTTCCACCAGAGCCAAACGGTTATTTACATATAGGACATTCAAAAGCCATTTGTTTAAATTTTGGCTTAGCTGCTAAATATGGCGGCACCACTAATCTTCGTTTCGACGACACCAATCCGGTTACAGAAGAAACGGAATATGTAGAAAGTATAAAAGAAGATATTAAATGGTTGGGATTTAATTGGACCAATGAATTGTATGCCTCTGATTACTTTGATAACCTTTATGCATTTGCGTTAGAACTCATTGAAAAAGGTTTGGCTTATGTAGATGATAGCACTTCTGAAGAAATAGCGTTACTAAAAGGAACGCCTACCGAACCAGGGAAACCATCTGAGTTTAGAAGCCGCAGCATAGAAGAAAACCGCACGCTTTTTACAGAAATGAAAAATGGTGTTTATAAAGATGGCGAAAAGGTGCTTCGCGCAAAGATAGACATGGTGCACACCAACATGTTGATGCGTGACCCAATCATATACCGTATCAAACATGCACATCATCACCGTACCGCAAACAAATGGTGCATCTACCCTATGTATGATTTTGCACATGGACAAAGTGATAGCATTGAAAAAATAACACATTCTATTTGTACATTAGAATTTATTCCGCATCGCGAATTATATGAGTGGTTTATTGAAAAACTAAATATTTTCCCTTCACGCCAATACGAGTTTGCACGCTTAAACATGACCTATACGGTAATGAGTAAACGAAAACTTTTGCAGTTGGTAAATGAGGGATATGTAAATGGCTGGGACGATCCTAGAATGCCCACCATTAGTGGATTTAGACGTAAAGGATACACCCCATTAAGCATTCGTAATTTCTGTGAAAAAATTGGCGTAGCTAGAAGAGAAAACATGATTGATTTAAGTTTGCTAGAATTTTGTTTGCGTGAAGATTTAAATGTTACCGCTAAAAGAGTAATGGCCGTATTGGATCCTATTAAATTAGTCATCACCAATTATGATGCAGACAAAACAGAAGAATTGACAGCTGAAAACGGACCCGATGAAGCAATGGGCACTAGAACAATTCCATTTAGCAATACATTGTGGATTGAAAGAGAAGATTTCATGGAAGTGCCTGCAAAAAAATGGTTTCGTTTGGCACCTGGCTCTGTAGTAAGATTAAAAAATGCTTATATCGTAAAATGCGAGTCGTTTGAAAAAAATGACAACGGCGATATTTCAACCATTTATTGCACCTATTATCCAGAAAGTAAAAGTGGAAACGACACCAGTGGCATTTCTGTAAAAGGTACTATTCATTGGTTAAGTGCAGCACATGCAGCAACTGCGGAAATCAGATTATACGATAGATTATTTAAAGTTGAAAACCCATCAGCAGAAGAAGGAGATTTCAAATCATTTATAAATCCTGATTCATTAACGATAATACCAAAAGCATATATAGAGCCTTCGCTTACTAAAGTTGATTTAGAAGAAAGATTTCAATTTATTAGAAAGGGATATTTTTGTTTGGATAAAGATTCCACACCAGAAAAAATGGTTTTTAATAGAACCGTAACACTAAAAGACACTTGGGGTAAAATTGCGGATTAATGAAATTGAAAGCATTATTTTTTCTTCAATTTCATATCTGGCAAAAGTGCAATTACAAACGACAATATCGTTAATGTAACCAACGCGTAAATACCAGGTTGCTTCTCAGGAGAATATGCGTTATAAGACGAGGTAAACAAATGATAGGTTTTTAATGCATAAGCCATAATAATTCCTGCAAAAAAAAGATGGGTAAATTTTGCCCATACTTTTGGAATAAACATCAAAATCACACAAACAAAGGAGAAAATAATAAAATATTTACCTGGCTTACCATACACATTATTTTGAGAAAAAAAGCCATTAAAATAAACATGTAAATCTGCGTGATAAGTCCATGGCATAAAGCAAACGCCAATCAACATGATATAGATTATTAAGCCAACCCATTTGCTATACTTCATAAATTTATTGATTAAAAAAAATGCCTGAGCGGAATATTCCAATCAGGCATTTTAGGTGAGGTCCCTAGCGGATTCGAACCGCTGTAGAAGCTTTTGCAGAGCTTTGCCTAAGCCACTCGGCCAAAGGACCATTGAAAGTGTTTAATTAATTTTCTATTAATGCCACAAAATAAGGTATTTTTATTC
>CALQKL020000030.1 GCA_943331145.2 Chitinophaga pinensis | reverse complement strand
GGGCGAATTTATTAAATTCTAAAAAGTACGGTAAAGCATTAAATTGGTTACAAGGTGCTGAGGATAAATATAAAGTTGATTTCGGTGCTAAGTGCTCAGAAGAACAACCACCTAACCCTATAAAATGTGAGTAAAAGACTAAAAAAACTTTTATTGAAATATCGGCTCTGACATGCTTCAAATTTTGAAATAAATTGTTATTTATTTACCCTTCTATTTTTAGAATGGTTATAAGGTTCCATAAACATTAATAAAATAATACGCCGATTAATATTCAATGAGCTGATTTGAACTACTTAGCTCATTAAAAAATAAGCTTCAAAGGGATTTTTTAATTGATACGAGAATTTGATTTTTTTGACCTAGATAATATTTTCTTTCTTACAATGTATTGTATTGAAATATTCGGGATTTTAATGAATTTCTACATTAAGAAAAATGCATCAACCCATTAATCCAGCAAAGCGATTTAAACCCTTTCCCATCAAGCGAGAAACAGAATGAGAATGAAGCAGAAACTATGAACGCAATTATCGCTCTCGTTCTGTTTTTCGCTACTTCTTCACCCCTACTTCTTCAGCCCCCTCCCACCATACCCCGGATTTAAAATAAAATTGTCTAAAACGGTTTTAATTTGCTCATCTTTTTTTTGAATGCTGCCTATCAACGCATAAATCCATTCTGGTTCCATTACAAATTTTTTATCTTGCTCATCAGCCGAGTATTTTTTATCCACCATCTCCTGAGGGTCTGAAAATAGTTGTTCCACTTCAATGTCTAATAAAATCGCAATGTCTTCCAATTGACTTAACGTTATATCCGTTAAATCATTTTCGAGGTTACTAACCGCAGCTTCCGACATGCGTAAACCATGGGCCAAATCCTTTTGTTTCATTTCTTTTATGTTTCTCCATTTTCTAATGTTTGCACCAATTTTAATTCTTTCATATCCTCCAGCATTGTTTTTCTTTTTCATGAGTAATAATTTTTTTGATTTATGATTTTTGTAAAAATAATTCCGATTCTAATTTTTTAGCAGTGATTATAATCCATTTATAAACAGAAAATAACGTACTTTTTTTGGTGTTTTTCTCGAATTAACATTGCTTAATAAATATAGCATCAAACTGAATTTTATTAAGTGAAATTTTTCTTCAACCTCGATTTTGAGTTTCAATTTTACTGCATCAACGGCCATTGAGCGGGTAAGCCGAAAACCGTATCTAGAGTAGGCAATAAAAATTAAAACATGAAAAAACTATTATTTTTTTTAATGATTCTTTGTGTGCATAATTTGAACGCACAAACTCAAAAAACAAGAGAAGGTCTTGATGAAAACCCACCTTATTGTCCGCCAGGAACTTGCCCTACGTTTTATATCAACCTAGAAGTTTTTAATTTTCACAAACCAAAAACGGATTGTAATTATGGATTCGGATTATGTATTCGCTTGGCTTCTGGCGTAACCTGTGAACGCTGTTTGGGTAAGTCTAGTCTCGAAAATGGAAAGCTTTCCGTATTTGGCAAATTAAACGAACAAAGCGTAGAATTACATTTTCCTCAAGAGATTCAAAACGAAAAAGGATTTGAAGAGGATGCTTTAAAAACATTCGAAGTAGAAGACAACACTTTTAGTTTAATTCAACCTGATGGAAAAATCTTGCTAATTCCTGGAGGTACTTATCCCGTAAAACAGATCGACAATGAATATGTTGTTGAAATGCCAATCCAATAAATTTACAAAAAAGGCAATATCCGAAATGGGTATTGCCTTTTTAAATGCACAAAATAAAGAACTATGAAATTGTTGTTAACTATACTAATAATTATACTTGCGTTTACAATAATGAGTTGTAAATGGTACACCGTTCGTCGATTTCAAATAAATAAGCCGTTTTCATTTTTACAAAAGTCTGAATTCATCAATCAACTTAAAAAAAAGAAAGCATTTAATATTAATCAAGTGCTTTATGTAGAAAAGGAATCTTATGAAAAATTTCTAAGACAAAAAATCACACAAGACAGTACGGTGTTTTATGTAGGCACCTATTTCAAAGACAGCATGATTGTAAAACGCAGTCAACATCTAAATGAAAATACATCCTGCATTGGGCGAATAGAACAAGAAATAAGAAACGATTGTTCTCGAAATCATTTTAATGAAAATGAATTAATGACTGTTTCAAAAATGTCGGGATATAATTTGAAATATCTCTGTGACAATAAAACTTTTGACATTAATGCAGATGAAAAAGCGATTAAAATATTTCTAACTTACTCTACACGTTACGGCAAATGGTACGATGGATTGTATAAAGAAATCAACGGCTTACAAAAAAAGAACAACCAAAACGTCAGTGTTTATGTGGTTTGTTTAGATCCTATTTATAAATTACCATGATGAAAAAATATTTACTCAGTTGGTTGATTTTGTTCTTAAATATGCCTTGTGAAAGTCAAACCTATTTCAAAAAAAACCTGTTGTCTATTTCGAACGATCAGTTGGTGTTAAATAATTATAGCACAATAAAAATTGTTGAACTTGAATTGAATAATTATTTCAACACTAAAAATCCGTACACGTATTTGTTGCTAATTGGAGATGAATTGGGAAAAAGCCATCAACTCATTTATCAAACCAATTTTTTAGGAAAATTAGAATACATCGGATTAAGCAACAGTATTTACAATCAATTTAAATGCGCAAAAATGCCAACATGGAAATTTAATAACTGCATTAATCAAACAGATATAACAATGCTTAATTCCATTTTTATTGATGAAATTATTGATTGTATTTTAATGCGAATGAATGATTGTGAATGACATTATTTATTGTAATGGTTCCAACCTTGCGCAACGAGTGGATGCTTGTTTCCACCTCTGGTTAATAGGTGCATGCCTTCCGTTTCGGGAGTCATGTAACCAATTACAGATACCGCAGGATTTATTTTTATTTTTTCATAGTCTGCTTGTGAAACGGTAAACAACAATTCGTAATCCTCGCCACCACTTAACGCACAAGCTGTAGGATCTAATTGTAATTTATAGGCAAATTCTTTTGCTTCATCATTAAAAGGAAATTTATCTTCGTACAAAATACAACCTGTTTTGCTTTTGTTGCAAATGTGCATGATGTCGCTACTTAACCCATCGCTAATGTCAATCATGCTGGTTGGTATAAGTTCTGATTCCGCAAAATATTCTATGATGTCTTTACGTGCTTCTGGTTTTAACAATCTGCCAACAATATGTGCTTGTCCTTCTAAATCAGGTTGAGCGCCTGTTTCCGCAAAAATCTTTTTTTCTCTTTCCAATAAGGTTAATCCTAAAAACGCACTCCCCAATTCGCCACTCACACAAATCAAATCATTAACGTTGGCGGTATTTCTTTTTACAAAACTATCTGGTACTACTTCCCCAATTGCAGTTACACTAATGATAAAACCTTTTTGTGATGAGCTCGTATCTCCGCCTATCAAATCCACATTATATTTTTCACATGCCGCATACACACCTGCATAAAATTCATCCAATGCTTCTACGCTATATCGATTGCTAAAACCAATGCTAATCAATATTTGCGTTGGTGTTGCATTCATGGCATAAATATCACTCAGGTTTACCACTACAGATTTATAGCCCAAATGTTTCAATGGCGTGTACGACAAATCGAAATGAATGCCTTCTATCAACATATCTGTACTCACAACTGTTTGACGACCAAAATGATCTATCACTGCGGCATCATCGCCAACACCCAAAAGTGTAGATGCGTTTTTAAAACTTATGTTTTGGGTTAGATGTTCTATCAATCCAAATTCTCCTAAAGAAGCAATTTCTGTACGTTCGTTCATTGTAAAATTAGTTTGTATTAAATTTTCCCTTGCACCACCATAAGCAACTCGTCGTGTATTTTACCATTGGTGGCTAAAATATGTGGTTGATATGGCGAATAATAATTTCCTTCAAAATCGGTAACTTTTCCGCCCGCTTCTTCTACCAATAAAAATCCTGCAGCACTATCCCAAGCTTGCAAACTATGTTCGTAAAATCCATCAAATCTTCCGGCTGCCACCCAACATAAATCGATAGCCGCACTGCCCAATCTTCTTACCGGAATTCCTTGGCGAATTAATTTTTCAAACACTTGTATCGGACCATTTGGTGAATCTAAATACGTGTACGGAAAACCTGTCACCAAACAACTTTTTATTACTGTTGATTTATCGCTTACGCTGATTTTTTTCTCGTTTAAATAAGCACCCATCCCTTTTTGTGCAAAAAACAATTCATTCATAAATGGGTTGTAAACAGCACCTAAAATCATTTGGCCTTCTTTTTCAACACCGATGCTAACACAACAAAGTGGAATGCCGTTTGCAAAATTCACCGTTCCATCAATCGGGTCAATGATCCACTTGATTTCGCTATCTGTTTTTATTTCTCCAGTTTCCTCACTTAAAATAAAATGATCCGGATGCGCTTGTTGAATAACTTCAATAATTGCTTTTTCAGCTGCGTGGTCTGCTTCTGTTACAAGATTATTGATGCCCTCTTTGTTGGTAATTTTAAAATTTCCATTAAAATAATGCTGCAGTTGTGCTGCTCCCGCCTGAACGGCATTTAATAAAGTAGTTTTAAACATGCGGCAAAGATAATGAAATGATGGGTTGAAATTGGTTTAAGTCGCTTTGCTGGTTTAAGGGTTTAATGGTTGGAGGGTTGGAGGAATTTTCGATTTGAGAAAGGGGAAATATTCCCCTTTGATGATTGGTGAAAACACCAACATCGGCAGACCAAAATCCCCAACCTCTTAAACGTCTTAAACCTCTTAAACGTTTTAAACCTTCATCTCATCAGTGCGAGAAACAGAATGAAAATGATGAAAAAAGTCAGAAGTCAATTTCGCTCTCCCCGCTCATTTTCGCGCTGACTTTTTTTATTGCCCCGGATATCCCACCTTCGGAATAAAATCATCTTTGGCTTCTTGCTTTTTTGGCGTTCCGAAATTTTTAAGGTTGTAGGCAAATGCTAATGTGAAATACTGACCCAACACATTGTTTCTTGAATCTTCAAGGAAAGTATTGGTAACGTTTCTACTAAGACTTTGATTTTGCTTTAAGATGTCGAAAACCGAAATTTTTAACTCGCCTGTTTTGTCTTTAAAAAACTTCTTACCCACCGATGCATTCCATAATGTAAAGGTTCTATCTAATCCACCGGATAATCCTTTAAACGTTTGACTGTTCAAATCATTTTGTAAAAACCATCCTTTTTTACTGAGCAAATTAAATACAACAGCTACTACATGGTTTACATAGTTGTTGTTGGTAACAAAAGTTCCAATTGTTTTTGCACGATAAATATTGGCGCTGTATGATACGTTATAATCGATGTATTCACTCACATTACTTACTAACGAAACGCCTGCATTATATTGATACGTGTTGGTTGTAGTGAATACATTATTTACCTGCCCGGGCATTTTGGAGTAAATTAAATACGTATTTAAATTTACTGTTGTTTTCAATTTTTTTATGGGAATTCCAGTTGAAATATATGTCCTTAAAAATCTGTACCCATCTAAATTTATGGGCTTGCTCAACTGCGAACCTTTACGCAATACAACACCTTCTTGTAATGTAGAATCATTTGTAGCAATAAACGTGGCATTAGAAATATAATCCGCTGCAGTTTGAATAAAGATTCCTGCAAATAAATTTCGATTTGTTTTGGTATTGGTATAACTATATCGGCTACCCATATACTGTGTGTATGATTGTACCAAATTTTTATTCCCCGAACTCACACTCAATGGATTTGATAAGTTTACCACATCTTGCAATTGATTTATTGTAGGAAAATTGGTTGATGCGCGATAAAACATTCTGATGTTTGTTGTAGCCGATATTTTCTTTCTCCAATATGCATAAGGTAAGAAATTTCTAAAGGATTGATTAACACTGCTTTTTCCAGGTAGTGTACGGTTACTTTCTAAGTTTGTTTGTTGATAATTTACATTGATAGACATCTGCTCATCTTTACTTCTTGTAAAACGATACGTTAAGCCTCCATTATGCGTTGTAATGGTATTGGTAAATCTATTGGAAAGTAAAGAATCAAAGATGGAGTATTTATCTCCATCAAAAGCAAATGTTTGCTGATTGGCTTTACTGGTTTGAACTGAAGGATTATACTCTACCTGAAATTGTCCGCGCCCTTTTTTGCCTAATGGTTCATTGTATGTAATGCTGCCGCCAATTGTATTTCCATCAGATAAATTATCTGTTGATTGTTGTTGAATAGAATCTGGAAAAATAGGAAATCCTAAATAATCGTAAAATCGATAGGTACCATTTATTTTAGACGCACCATCGTTTTTTGTAAATGTAGTATTTAAAGAAGTTGAAAATATTCTGTTCTTCTTTTTAAAAGAATGGCGATACATAACAGTGTTCTTCAAATTGTATCCATCCTTTAATTTCAATGAACCTGAATTCGAATTGCTTAATGAATCATTTTCATTTTTATAACTTTTGATGTCATTAGATGAAGAACTGGTATTATTTTGAAAATTTAAACTCGGTATGATAAACAACATATTGCTGCTATCTAATTTCAATTCCAATCTTGCATTTATACGGTGGTTATTGTTGTTAGATATGTTGTTGCTGTTTTTTAAAGTAAATTGATTTTCCTGAAAAATATTATTATTGGTTGTTGAAATCAATTCGTTTTTGCTGTTGTTAAAAAAGTAGCTTCCTGTAATAGTAGCATTCTCGCTCCATTTATCACTATAATTTATTCCAATGGCGTTGGTGGTGCTGATTCCACTCGATTGATCGTTGGTAAAACTTTCAACAGGCGCGCCAGGACCTCTGAAATTTCCGCTACCTGGAGGACCGTTTCTGTTACTACTTGCATTTCCAGTAATACCCAATAAATCTTGTGAGCCAAAATTTTGTTGGTTGATGTTGTTGAAATTTCCAACCAATGAAATTCTTCTATCGCCTTTAAAAAAAGATGTGTTTCCACCAGCCGCATAAGTTTGTTCTGTACCAACGCCAGCATATACACGACCGAACTGCGCATTATTGATTCCTGCTTTGGTGATGATGTTTATCGCCTTTTGTGAATTGCCATCATCAATTCCGGTCATTTGCGCTTGGTCACTCATTCTATCAAAAACCTGAATTTTATCTACCGCAGCAGCAGGAATATTTTTTAAAGCCGCAGATGCATCATCCCCAAAAAAATCTTTCCCATCTACTGTCACTTTTTTTACTTGCTCACCCTGAGCTGTAATTGTACCATTTTTATCAACTGTTATGCCGGGCATTTTTTTAATCATGTCTTCAGTTGTAGCATCTGGATTTACTTTGTATTGCTTCGCATTGTATTGAGCCGTATCATCTTTTTGTGTTACTGATGCACCTGTAGAAACAATTGTTACCGTTTCCATTTCCTTTACCATTCTGTTGAGATAGATTTTTCCAAGAATGCCATTTTCTTTTTCTAAATCAATATTGATGGTACTTGGTTTATATCCTACATTAGAAATTTTTAAGAGATATGGTTGCTTTTTTAAATTGCCAAATTCAAAAGATCCGTTTCCAGAAGTAACTACAGTTTGCAAAACAGCATTATCGGTTGTTGAAATTGAAATCGTTGCCCCTTTTAAACTGGTACTATCTAATAAATCTGCAATTGAACCCTTTATTTGAGATTCTTGTGCAAACAAAAATGTAACATTAGCAAAGGAAATAAAAAGAATAGTAATAATTTTTTTCATAAATAGCGGATTGTACAGAATTGAAATCAGTTTAAAAATTTTTATTTTAAAGAAAAGGATAGCATTCATTTAATTTTTAAGAATTATATTGCACACTCAAAATTTAAATATGGAATATAATAAATTAGTAGCCGTTAGCGGACTAAGCGGTTTGTTTGAATTGATATCCTCTAAAGCTGACGGAGGTTTAGTTCGTTCTTTAGAAGACAAAACTACCAAATTTGTAAGTAATAGAGTGCATGCATTTTCACATTTAGAAAGTATTGAGGTTTTTACTACTGATGAGAACGTAAATCTATCTGATGTTTTCTTAGCAATGAAAGAAAGCAGCGAGGCAATGCCTGATGCAAATGACGCAAAAGCAATTAAAGCTTATTTTCAAAAAGTGTTTCCCTCAATGGACTTCGATAGGGTTTATGGCAGTGATATGAAGAAAATGGTTAAATGGTACGATATTTTAATCAAAAACAATATCGAAATAAAACTTTCAGAAGCAACAGATGAAGATGCGGTAGCCGAACAACCCGTTGAAAAGAAACCTGTAGCAGCAGCAAAACCAGCTACTAAAGCAGCAGCGGTAAAAAATGCACCGGCTAAAAAAATAAATACTCCACGGAAAATGGCATAATTTTTTTTGTTTGTGGTTTGTGGTTTGTTGTTGGAAGTTTCACCTATCCAAGCATCTAACATCCAATACGTATGTGGTTTGTTGTTTATGCTTTGTTGTTGGAACATACGCATATCCAGCATCTATTACCCAGCATCTTATTTTAAATTAATCAATCGCTCATGAACTATTCAGCAGATATACAAAAATCAAAGCGTACTTTTTTACCAGATGATTTTAAAGTTACAGATTGGGAAAATTTAGAGCCGTTTTTTAAAACCTTACTTGATAGAGATATTTCTACCAAAGAAAATCTGGAGCAATGGTTAAAGGACCAAAGCGAATTGGAAGCTGTTGTAAGCGAAGATGCTTGCTGGCGTCAAATTAAAATGACTTGCGATACTACTGATAAAGCACTTGAAGAATCATTCAATTATTTTTGTATGCACATTCAACCCAATGTGCAACCTTATGCAGATGCGTTAAATAAGAAATTATTAAACGCCCCTACTTTAAACGAACTCGACTCCGAAAAATATTTTACTTATTTACGCAACGTAAAAAAAAGCATCGAACTTTTTAGAACTGAAAATATTCCTTTACAAGCGGAGATGGCGGTATTACAACAACAGTATGGTCAAATCACTGGCGCTATGACTGTTGAAGTAAATGGCGAACAATTTACATTACAACAAGCAGGGAAATTTTTGGAAAGCAGCGATAGAAATTTACGTGAAGCCGTTTATTTAAAAATACAAAACAGACGATTACAAGATCAACAACCACTTAACGAGTTGTTTGATAAATTAATCTCTATAAGAAATACAGAATCTAAAAATGCAGGGTTTGAATCTTATGTAGATTATCGTTTTAAAGAACTAGGAAGATTTGATTACAAGAAAGAAGATTGTTATCAATTTCATGAAGCGGTAAAGCTCCATGTATTGCCGTTAGTAAATGAAATATACAAGAAAAAGCAAGCTGCTCTTGGGGTTGACAAATTACGTCCTTGGGATTTAGAATCAGAACCACAAGGAACCACGCCTCTACATCCTTTTAAAACAGGCGAAGAGTTGTTGCAAAAAACAATTGATTGTTTCAAAAAAATGAATCCTTTCTTTGGTGCGTGTTTGGAAAAAATGAAAACACTAAATCACCTCGACCTCGAAAGTCGTCAAGGTAAAGCACCCGGCGGATACAACTGTCCGCTAGCAGAAAGTGGCGCTCCATTTATTTTCATGAATGCTGCTGGACAAATGCACGATGTAACCACCATGGTACACGAAGGCGGTCATGCTGTTCATTCTTTTTTAGCGCATCATTTAGAATTGAGTGGCTTCAAAGAATATCCAATGGAAATTGCAGAAGTAGCAAGCATGGCCATGGAATTATTTAGCATGGATTATTGGGATAGTTTCTTCGATAATGAAGCCGATTTAAAACGCGCCAAATTACATCAACTCGAAAGGGTAATTACCATTTTTCCTTGGATTGCTGTTATCGATCAATTTCAACATTGGCTTTACACAAACCCCCAACATACAACCGAAGAAAGAACCGCTGCATGGGTTTCTACACTTGCCATGTATAAAGACGATATAATTGATTATAGTGGCTTGGAAACTTTCCGCAGCAATTCATGGCAAAGACAATTGCATTTATTTGAAGTGCCATTTTATTATATCGAATACGGCATTGCACAACTTGGGGCAATTGGCATGTGGATGCAGTTTAAAAAAGATAAAAATAAAGCGATAGAAAATTATTGCAACGCATTGAGCTTAGGCGGAACCAAAACACTTCCAGAATTATATAAAAATGCAGGATTAACTTTTGATTTTTCTCCAGAAACGATAAAAGGATTAATGGAATTTGTGCAGGAGGAGATGGAGAAATTGATGGACTAGACATTTTCTTGACACGAATGCGCGTAAACGCGATTTTTTTGACACGAAGGCACAAAGGCGCGAAGACACGAAGTTATTTTTATAAAACAAAGATGCTAATAACTGGAAAATGCTTCCAACCTTTAAACCCTTAAACTATCAAACCAGCGAAGCGTTTTAAACATTCTTTTTCTTGGGGGATTGAGTGGGCTTAATTCCTACAATCTATACAAGTTCCTTTTACAATCATTGCGGTTTGAATAGGAAGAAATCCTTTAGGTAACTTTACCATTGGCACCATTACATCATCCAAACAATTGGTTTTGTTGCAAGAAACACAGATGAAATGTACATGCTCATCATGATGGTGCCCTGCCTCACAACTGTCTTTACACAGTGCATACAAAATGGTATTGTCAGTTGTTGGTATCTGATGAATGATACCACTTTCTACAAATGTTTGTAATGTACGGTACACCGTTACCCGATCAATATTTATTGAACTGTGTTTCTCTATATCTGCATGCGCAAGCGCTCCTTCTGATGCAAAAAATAATTCAAGAATTGTTTTTCTGCTTTCCGTTACACTAAGTCCTGCTTTTTTTAAAACTGCTTCTTGTTGCATATTAACTTGGGTTATTACTAAATCCGTTTAAAAACCTACCTGGTTCTACTTTTTCTTTCATCAAAGCTGGAATATCCAAAAGTAATTTCTGAACTTCTGCTTCAATCAATCCATCATAAATGCCACGCACTCGGCCGTATCTATCTACCAAAGCAAAAAACTGTGTATGTAAAAATTGATTTTCAATTCGTTGTGTGCTATCTGGCTTTCCATTGTCTATCATATATCCTTGACGCGCCATTTTGTATAAATCAGCTTTATTTCCAGTTAGAAATTTCCAATTTTTATTTTCATATTTTTTCAATGAATCAGTAGCTGAGTAATTCAATTTAAATGTACCATCTGATTTTTTTTCAAGTTGGCCATTTATCATTTTGTTTTCATACGCTTTCATCAAAGGCACGCTATCTGTTTCGGGCATGCATGTATGTGAGAGGATTAAAAAATCAGATTCAGATTTAAACTGCTCGTACACCCTTTTCATGTTGATGTTCATTTTAGGGCAAATGCCTTTACATGTTGTGAAAAAATATTCGGCTACATACACTTTTCCTTCTGTGTTTTTTTGAGAAAAATATTTCCCATCCTGATCCGTAAATTTAAATTCAGGTATATTGTTGTTGATAACCACCAACGGCGAATCGGTAAACGGATGCTCATCAATAATTGCTAAATAAAAGCCAGCCAATAGCAAACCAAAAAAGCCGAAATAAATCCACCATTTGTATTTTTTCATGAGATTATGTTAATTCAAAATTTAAAAGTAAAAATTCAAAATTGTAGATTCCGATTTTACCTTCCGCGAAGTTCAAGCATTTTCACTTTTTACTTTTCACTTTTTACTTTTTACTTTCTTTTCAATTCAACAGCGAAGTTAAGCCCGTTAAAGAATAGTTTGTTTAATTATTAAAAATATTGCAACAATATTGCAAATCATTTATCTTTGGGTTTGATGAAAATAAAATTAAACTGGGACAAGATGGGTATTGCAACATCTATTATTTGTGCCATTCATTGCGGATTTTTACCATTGTTATTGCCAACATTAAGTTTGTTTGGGTTAACCATCGTACATAACCTAATTTTTGAATGGTTGATGATAGGCATTGCTTTTATTGTTGGCATTTACGCTTTATATCACGGTTATATCAAACATCATCATCAATTGCAACCTATGCTGATTTTTTTTGCAGGGTTTTCGTTTTTGGTTGCAAAGCAATTTTTTCATGACCAACAGATATTGTTGTTAAGTTTCGCCGTTCCTTTAATCATCTACGCGCACTACTCCAATTACAAAAAATGCACAAAAAATAAATGTAGTTCTGCACATCATCAACATTAAAATCTTTTCGATGAAAACATTGTTTCTTTCGATTTTTTTATTTTGTTCTATTCAATTATTTGCGCAAACAAAAACAGAAAAGCAAATCATTTCCGTATTAAAAATTCAGGATGAAGCTTGGAATAATGGTGATATAAACGGATTTATGGAAACCTATTGGAAGCATGATTCGTTGATGTTTATTGGAAAATCAGGTGTTACTTATGGTTGGCAAAATACATTGAACAATTATAAAAAAGGTTATCCAGACACAACAGCGATGGGCAAGTTGAATTTTACTTTAATCGACATAAAAAAACTATCACGCAAATATTATCATGTAGTTGGAAAATGGCACCTGAAAAGAAGCATTGGTGATTTACAAGGACATTTTACGTTGTTGATGCAAAAAATTAAAGGTAAATGGTACATCATTGCCGACCATAGCAGTTAGGGTTAAAAAAATAAACTCCATTTCTTCTTTAAATGCAAGATCAAAAAAGTTAAAGAAGCAATGAACCACATATAAAAAACGATATTTTGCCAACTGGGCGTTCCTTCAAAAAAAGCAAACTCAAAATATATCCCTACAAAAGTGTTGATCATCATCCAAAGCAAAACCTTGGAAATGGTATTTACAATTAACACTAAAAAATCTCTTGTTTCATTTTCCATTGACATAATTGTAATTTAAACCATAATTTATTTAACACAACAAAAAATCGTTAGTAAAGTATAAAACAATTAAACACTAAATTTGTTGTATGCCGGAATTTAATTTCAACGACAGTAAAAATTTATTTAAAAAACTAACGATAAGGCGCATTTGGAATGTATTAAAAGTAATGAGCAGTTTCCAATTGAGCCAATGGCTAAAAAATCCCATTCAGTGGGGATATCCCATTTCCGTTTCATTTGAACCTACTACAAGTTGTAATTTAAGATGTCCTGAATGTCCGAGTGGATTGAGGGCTTTTACACGACCAACCGGCATGTTGCAAAAAGATTTTTTTAAAGAAACCATCGATGACATCCATCAGCATTTACTCTATCTCATTTTTTATTTTCAGGGAGAACCTTATCTTAATCCCGAATTTTTGGATATGGTAAAATATGCTTCTTCAAAAAATATTTATACCGCCACATCTACCAATGCGCATTACATCACAGATGACGTTGCCAAAAAAACTGTAGAAAGTGGATTAGATCGATTGATTATTTCAATAGATGGAACTACACAAGATGTGTATCAACAATATCGAGTGGGTGGCAATTTGAACAAAGTTATTGAAGGGACAAAAAAAATTGTACAGTGGCGCAAAGCATTGAATAGCAAAACACCTTTTATTTTTTTCCAGTTTTTAGTGGTGAAACCAAACGAACATCAGTTGGAAGAAATCAAACAATTGGCTAAGGAAATTGGTGTTGATGAAGTACGATTTAAAACAGCTCAAGTTTATGATTACGAAACCGATCCCAATCAGCTGATACCCAATAACGAAAAATACAGTCGTTATAAAAAAGGAAAAGATGGTAAATACAAACCAAAAAATAAATTGGTCAATCGTTGTTGGAAATTATGGCATGCCAATGTAATTACTTGGGATGGCTTGGTGGTTCCATGTTGCTTTGATAAAGATGCGATGCACCAATTGGGAAATATTAAAAACGAATCTTTTAAAAACATTTGGAACAATAGCAACTACAAACAATTTAGAACTGAATTGATGAAAAGTCGCAAAAACATTGACATTTGTTCCAATTGTAGCGAAGGAGCTTCTGTTTGGAAAGATTAATTTAAAACACATGACAGATCAAATTTTTAATAACAGATTTCGGCAAATCATTTTGTTTTTTTTGATTTTATTGATTGCTGTTTTATTGATTGCAGAACTAACCATTTTTATACCCGGAGTATTGGGGAGCATTACTTTATATATTTTAACACGCAGTTTATTTCTTCGGTTGATTTATAAAAACAAATGGAAAAAAGGTTTAACGGCTATTTTATTTATTTTGGTTTCATTGATTTGTATTTCAATTCCAATTTATTTTAGCATCGAACTTCTCGCTCCGAAAATAAAAATGATTACCAATGAGCAGGATAAATTGATTCAAGGTGTTGCTATTATTATAAAGAAAATTGAAACCTTTACTGGCTTCCCAATCTTAACAAACGGAAATGCAAGTTCCCTCGCTCAAAAAGCTGCCTCATATGTACCGCAACTTTTAAACAGCACAGCCCTATTGCTGACCAATTTATTGATGATGTTTTTTTTATACTACTTCATGTTGGTTGGTGGGGATAAAATGGAAAAATATTTATCCCACATCATTCCTTTAAAAAAAGAAAACATTCATTTATTGGCCGTAGAAACCCAACATACCATTAGAGCAAATGCTTTGGGCATCCCATTAATCTGTGTGGTTCAAGGTATTTTTGCCGCTTTGGGATATTGGATTTTTAAGGTAGATGATTGGGGAATGTGGGGATTTTT
>CALQKL020000029.1 GCA_943331145.2 Chitinophaga pinensis | reverse complement strand
TTTATTAAAATTAGTTTACAAAAAAAATCCACTTAAAGGACTAAGCCAGTAAGTGGATTTTTAAAATATAGAATTTTTAAATTAATCTTTTAGATGACTTTTGTTTTTGCTATACCCAAAGTAGATTACAAAACCAATGGCCAACCAACCAAACAATCTAAGCCAGTTGGTCCAACCCAATCCAAAAATCATAGCGGCACAAACAATGATTCCCAATATTGGAACAATTGGAACCCAAGGCGTTTTGAATTGACGTGGTAAATCTGGATCTGTTTTTCTTAAAATAATTACCGCAGCACATACAAGAATAAATGCAAACAAAGTACCAATGCTGGTCATATCTCCAACAACATCACCAGGAATAAATGCTGCAAATGCACCAACAAGTACCAAAATAATCAAGTTTGCTTTGTAAGGTGTTTTAAATTTCGGATGCAATTCGCTAAAAACTGCAGGCAATAAACCATCTTTACTCATTGAATAAAACACACGGCTTTGTCCTAATAGCATTACCAAGATTACAGAAGAGAATCCTGCCAAAATTGCTACCGTAACCAATTTACCTAACCATGCATAACCTGGCATAAACTTATTAATAGCAGCAACCACAGAAGCTTCTTTACCATCTGTTCTAAAAAATTCAACGGGTGCAATTCCTGTTAGAACATGTGCAAATAAAATGTACAAAACCGTACAAACAGCCAATGAACCTAAGATACCAATAGGCATCGCGGTTTTAGGATTTTTAGTTTCTTGAGCAGCAGTACTCACCGCATCAAAACCAATAAACGCAAAAAACACCACACCAGCCGCACCAAGAATACCCATGATGCCACCAAAATTATGTGAAATGCCTTGACTGTCTTTATATATGGTTGGTTCTGGTATATAAATTTCATGATTGGTTGATTGAATGAATCCCCAACCTAAAACGATAATTAAAATTACAATTGATACTTTGGTAATAACGATTAAGCCATTTACAAATGCAGATTCTTGTGTTCCTTTTATAAGCAACAAACTCAGTAAACTAACAATACCTAATGCAGGTAGATTGATAATACCTGAGTGAACGACTCCTGTTACCGCATCAGGTATTGAGTGCTCAAAAGGAGAATGACACCATTCAAATGGAATTGCCTTTACATGTAAAACTTGTGTAAGTAAATTATTCAAATATTCACTCCATGCAATTCCTACAGTAGCTGCTCCCACAGCGTATTCCAATACCAAATCCCATCCACTTACCCATGCCAACAACTCTCCCATTGTTGCATATGTATATGTATATGCACTACCCGAAATTGGAATAGATGAAGACAACTCCGCATAACAAAGTCCGGCTAAAGCACAACCAATTGCTGCAACAATAAAACCAATCGTAACTGATGGACCTGCATTTTGAGCCGCAGCTGCAGCTGTACGTACAAACAATCCTGCTCCAATAATGGCACCAATGCCTAAGGCAACTAATGCTCCAGCAGTTAAAGTTCTTTTCATCCCTTTCTCTGAATCTCCCGCTTCTTGCATCAATAAATGAATCGGCTTTTTTGTAAATAATCCCATAATAATTTTTAGTTTGATTTTGGTAAAATATGCTGAAAAATAAGACATTTTTTAATTAAAAAAATAAAAGATTGTAAATCAATTTAAAACAAGCTATTTAGATAAAGATATCATTAGCATTTAACCCAGATTTTTCATTTGAAATCTATTACAAGAAAAAAATGCTGCAAATAAAAGCATTTGCTTGAATTTTTGATCTTATCATATTTCATGTGTATTTTATAGTTTGTTTTGGGTCACATGGTATAGTCTTTATTATCTTTTCCGTTTGGTTTGAGCAAACTCTTTTGACTATTTCAATATGTTCTCGACCAAAAAATCGACTCAAACACTAGTCTTTATTGCCTTTTTTCCTTTCATCACGATTCCAACTGTAAAATCCGGGTTTAAATATTATATTGCAACACCAATATTTAATATATGCATCAAGAACAAATAAATCATTCAAAACCAAACAGATTAACCACTTATATCGTTGTGGCAATGCTGTTGGGTATTTTAGCTGGTTACTTAATTAATACAAAAGCATCTCCTGAGTTCATAAAAGATTTCGCTCCTAAAATAAAGTTACTAGCAACCATGTTTTTGCGCTTGGTACAAATGATAATCGCACCATTGGTTTTTGCCACATTGGTTGTGGGCATTGCAAAACTTGGCGATTTAAAAGCAGTTGGTCGTGTTGGCGGAAAAGCCATGATTTGGTTTATTAGCGCTTCTCTTTTAAGTTTAACACTAGGACTAATTTTGGTTACTATTACCAAGCCTGGTGTTGGTGTAAATATTGCCAATGCTGATTTGGAAGGCGCAAAAGATTTAATGGGTAAAACAAAAGCATTTTCTTTAGAGAATTTTATTGAACATGTTTTTCCAAGAAGTGTGATTGAGTCAATGGCCAACAATGAAATCTTGCAACTTGTTGTGTTTTCCATTTTCTTTGGTGTGGCTTTAACGGCGATTGGTAAAAAAGGAGAAAACATCATTAATGCCCTCGATTCATTAACGCATGTGGTGTTAAAAATGGTTACTTATGTGATGAACCTCGCTCCTCTTGGCGTTTTCGGGGCAATGACTGGCGTGATTGCTGTTAAGGGTTTGGGCATTTTAAAAACCTACGCTTATTATATTGGCTCTTTTTATTTGGGACTAGCTGTGTTATGGATTATACTTTTACTCGTTGGATATTTGATTTTAAAGAACAGATTGAAAGTACTCCTAAAACGTTTGTCAAGTCCAATGGCTATTGCCTTTAATACTGCAAGCAGCGAAGCCGTTTTTCCTAAAATGGTTGAAGAAATGGAGCGATTTGGTTGCGACAAAAAAATTGTTTCTTTTACTTTACCACTTGGGTATTCATTTAACCTAGATGGCAGTATGATGTATATGACATTTGCCAGTATGTTTATAGCACAAGCTTACAACGTCACTTCAGTAACCGGAAGCATCAGTACACAAATAGCCATGTTGTTGGTTTTCATGTTAACAAGTAAAGGAATTGCCGGGGTGCCAAGAGCTTCGTTGGTTGTGGTTTTGGCTACAGGCGGCATGTTTGGTATTCCTCCTGAAGGCATTGGGTTGGTTTTAGCGATAGATACTTTTTGCGATATGGGAAGAAGCATGACCAATGTTTTGGGAAATGCTTTAGCCACGGCAGCGGTGAGCAAATGGGAAGGCGCATTAACGCATACGAACCACACAGATTAAAATCAACTTTTTTTCAACTGATTTAAAATTTATCTTTCATTTTTTTAATTTTCTACAAAATGACTTTACTTGACTTTCAATGGATGAATTTATTGCAACCGGACTGGTATATTAATACTGGTGGACTGTGGTTTATTATGTTTGTTGTGTTTGCCGAAACAGGATTATTTGCTGGATTTTTTCTTCCTGGAGATTCGTTATTATTTGTAGCAGGCATTTTTAGTGAAGGAGATGAATCACTTGGCATCCGCCCTATTATTGAAGCAGCACTTGGATTTCAATTTAATAATCCCATTTTGAATTTATTGTTTTTGGGATTATTAATTTCATCTGCAGGTATCATTGGAAATATGGTTGGATATTGGTTTGGTAAAAAAAGTGGACCATTTTTATTTGAACGCAAAGACAGCTTTTTATTCAAGAAAAAGTATCTCTATCAAGCTAAGGATTTTTACGACAAACATGGTGGTGGCGCAATTGTGATGGCAAGGTTTTTACCAATTGTAAGAACCTTTGCACCCATCGTTGCAGGAATTGTTCAAATGGATAAAAAGAAGTTCATGTCTTTCAACATTATAGGTTGTTTTGCCTGGGTATATTCGATGTTGATTGCTGGCCATTATTTACAAACGTTTATTTTAAATCAATTTCAATATGATTTAAAATCACATTTAGAGGTAATTGTAATTGGAATTGTGTTTGTAACTACAGCACCTGTAATTTTAAAAATGATTTTTGGCAAAAAAAAGAGTGCTTAATTTTCAAATCTTATGAATAACCAAAGAAATCAAAAATCATTTGTAACCATTGCCATATTGGTTGCCGCTTTAGGTTATTTTGTTGATATCTACGATTTATTGCTTTTTGGAATAATACGCGTTCCAAGTTTACAATCTTTAGGTTTATCACAAGCCGATATTTTAATAGCCGGAGAATCCATCATTTCATGGCAGATGATTGGATTGCTTTTGGGCGGAATCATTTGGGGTGTAATGGGCGACAAAAAAGGAAGACTTAGTGTATTGTTTGGTTCAATTTTATTATACTCTCTTGCCAATATTGCGAATGGATTTGTACAAACGGTGGAGCAATATAAATACATCAGATTTATAGCAGGATTGGGATTAGCGGGTGAACTAGGCGCTGGCATTACTTTAGTTGCAGAACTCGTATCACAACAAAAAAGAGGAATAGCCACTTCAATGGTTGCTGGCATTGGATTGAGTGGCGCTGTATTTGCTTTTTACATAAAACAACATTTTGATTGGAGAACATGCTATTTCATTGGCGGCGGAATGGGGATTTTACTTTTATTGTTAAGGGTTTCTGTTTTTGAATCTAACCTTTTCACCAAATCAAAAAACAGTGAAATAAAAAGAGGCGATTTTTTCATGTTGTTTACAAATCGAGTTCGACTAAAGAAATACCTTTTAAATATCTTAATTGGTTTACCTACCTGGTTAATAATAGGTGTATTAGTAACTTTTTCTAAAGAGTTTGGCGAACACATGAAATTATCAGAACCAATCGACCCAGGTAAAGCAATTATGTTTGCTTACGTTGCCATATCAATTGGAGACATCATGATTGGCTTTATTAGTCATTGGCTAAAAAGCAGAAAGAAAGCAATGTATATTTTTTATGGCATCACTATGATATTCCTCGTCTTGTATTTTACCATTTTATGGAACTCCGATGCAAAAACCATGTATATCATTTGCGCTGGACTTGGCTTTGGAACTGGGTTCTGGGCAATTTTTGTAACTACTGCTGCGGAGCAATTTGGCACCAATTTAAGGGCAACAGCAACCACCACAATACCGAATATGGTCAGGGGAATGTTGGCTATTTTTATTTTACCCACATTTAAATTTTTCAGAGGCATTACTGATTTTTACCAAGCAGGATTGATTACGTCAGTAATTATAATGATTTTAGCTACAGGGGCTTTATATTTCATTGAAGAAACCTTTGATAAAAATCTGGATTTTATTGAGGAGTAGATTTTAATTTAAAACTTTCATAGAACAGATATAAATGGTTGAAACCATTGCACTACTCATTTATGTTCCATAACCCACGGTTGAAACCGTTGGCTATAAAAATAATGCAAGAAACTTTTGATAAAAATCTGGATTTTATTGAGGAGTAATCTATATTTTAAACAACATTTAGATCAAAATTATTTTTATTCAATACTAATTTTTTGTAAATGTCAAATAATCTATACCTCCATTTCCACCACTAACATCCTTGAGTTTTATTACAGTATTTGACTTTTCAATTATTTCCCAATCATCAGAAATTTCTACAAATTGTGCGGGATTGCCAAACGAGATATTAAAGTCTAAATCGCTTAGGTTATCATCATTACTATTACTATCTGTTATAGTCCATGTGCCTGTATTGGTGATGGCTCCATTTGAAGCAGTTAAGATATTATTAGCACCGAAAGTAAAATTGTAACCATTAAAATTATTTGTTTCTTCATGGTCTGTATCGTAATAATAAGTGATTCTCCATGTCCCATTATTTACAACGTTTATAATGCTTGTTGGAGTATTAATGTTCGAGTTTGGAATGTCATTATTTGTACATGATGCCATTGTAATGATTACAAGCATAAATGCAATTAGAAATCCAAGTTCATTTTTTTTTAAAATTTTCATAACTATTTATTTTATTCATTTAACAATCAAATATCCGAGATATCGAAGTAAAATTAAACATTAACAATCAAAACAGGAATTCTCAATTCATGACGTACGGCATTAATTGTTGTGCCGTAAATAAAATCTTTTATTCCTGTATGTCCATGTGCACCAATAATCAACAAGTCAATTTGCTCCTCTTTAACGATTCGAATAATTTCTTTTGATGTTTCATTAAAACCTAACACACCTTTTGCATTATATCCTTTTTCGGTCATTTGCATAATCAAATCATCCATTCTTTCTTTGTCTTTTTGGGTTTCATAATCCGCAGATTGATCGCCATGTAATTTTGATGAAGCGCTCTCTACTATATGAATTAATGTAAAACTGCAATCTTTTTTCCCTTGACCAATTGCCGCAGAAATGAGCTTAAAATCATTGTCGCTAAAGTCAAGTGCAATTCCAATTTTATGATAAACGGGTATTTGAATTTCCGAAATCCTTGAAGCCTCTGGATGCATTTTTATGGATACATCATGCTGCTTATTTTTAAATATAGGAAACAGTAACACATAAACCAATAAAGCAAAAAACAATATAATCGAAAGAATTAAAACTATGTTTAATGCCAACCCATGATCGTTTTCAAAAAATAGTTTTACTTCACCCAAGATCATTTTTAGATTTAAAAAAATGAGCACCAATGCCATTAACCAAGCTAAAATTTGGACATGCAATTTTATGGCAAAACCTTTCATCTTTTTTTTATCACTAACAAAATGTATCAAAGGAATTATGGCAAATCCAAGTTGAACACTTAACACTACCTGACTAAAAATCAATAACCCATCAATATTCGATTCACCGGTAACTAAAATAAAAATAATGGCAGGTACAATCGCCAATAACCTAGTAATTAATCTGCGCATTAATGGATTTATTCTAATTCGCAAATACCCTTCCATTACAATTTGTCCGCTTAAAGTACCTGTAATTGTTGAGCTTTGCCCTGACGCAATCAATGCAATGGCAAATAATGTTGACGCTATTGATGAGCCCAACACAGGAGAAAGCAATTGATGTGCATCTTTTATTTGAGCCACATCTGTCCTTCCTGTTTTAAAAAAAACGGTAGCCGCCAAAATCAAAATGGCAGCATTTATAAAGAATGCAATGTTTAATGCGATGGCACTGTCTATTATACTCCACTTAATCGCTTGTTTAATTCCAGCTTGTGTTTGTTTGATTTTTCGGGTTTGAATAAGTGCAGAATGCAGGTACAAATTATGGGGCATAACCGTTGCGCCAATCATTCCTATGGCCAAATACAACGCTGTTTCATGTGGAATTTTTGATATTATGCCTTTGCTTTTATAAAGTGTTTCAGGGTCAGGTAACGAAGGAATTAATCCACTTAAAACTTCATGCAATTGTGGTTGTGCAAGAATGATATTGATTAAAAAGCAAACGCCAATTATACCAATCAGGGCAAAAATAAATGCCTCAATTTTACGAATGCCTAATCTTTGAAGGTAAAGCAAAAGAAAAGTATCTAAAACGGTAATACCAACGCCAACGATTAGGGGCAAGCCAAAAAGAAGTTGTATCCCAATTGCCATTCCGAGTACTTCGGCTAAATCTGTAGCAGCAATGGCGATTTCTGCAAAAATCCAAAGGATAAAATTAATATGCTTTGGAAATGACTCTCGGTTTGCTTGTGCTAAATCTCGTCCCCTTACAATACCCAAACGGGCACTTAAACTTTGCAATAACAAAGCCATTAAATTACTTACCAATAAAACCCAAAGCAATGAAAACCCATATTTACTCCCTCCGGCTAAATCCGTTGCCCAATTTCCAGGATCCATATATCCGACACTAACCAAATAAGCGGGACCAAGAAATGAAAACATCTTACGCCAGCTCTTCGAATTGCCCGTCGTATCTACACTTTCGTGTACTTCGCTCAGCGATTGGTCGATATCTGATTGTTTAGACATTTTTTAATTCCATTTTACAACTTTTATTTAGCACCCCATCCATCTACACACTAAATGGCAACCCTATTTTTTTACTCATTAAAAAACAAACTTAATTCAAAAATAATTGACATCATTCCTAATTTACACTCGAATGTATTTTTTTTGACATAGATTTTTTAAAATAAAAACTAACCGACAAAATATTTTAAGAATTTTAGTTTCTCCCCTATATTTGCAAAAAAAATAATTATCATGGAAATGAAGAAAAAATCTAGATCAATTTTTTGGGTACTATTTTTTGCCTCTGTTGCTGCATTCTTTGGCGTTTACGCTATCGGTGGTGGATATTGCTCTATGGTTTTGCCATTCAACGTTACATTTTTTGCAATGGCTATGGATTTAATGTAGTCTATAAAAAATATTTTACACAAAAGCTCTGGATATTTCAGGGCTTTTTTATTTACAAAAAAAACAGCCCCCTTTAAAAACAAGTGAGCTGAATTATCCAACAACAATAAATCCTTATACTTTTTCTTGCATTTGATTTTCTTCCACCGCTTGTCCAATTTTCAACTCGGGCATCAATAACATAGGCACTCTGGTATAAAATGCCAATTCTTTTGTTTCACTTTTGATAAAAACACGCTCCAAAATATTATGATGTTGAGGAATAACGCCTAACATATTGATATGATGTGTAGCAATAAATTCTTCTAATGCATAAGTAACATTATCTGCTCTTGGAAACTTATACTCTAATTTAAAATGTTCTAATTTTTTTGATAACCTTTCTGATCTGTAAATCAATTCATCTATAATATCTGAATGGGTTTTCAATACCCGAACTACATATACTTTTGAGTGGAATTTTTCACATATTTGAACCAGCGGATTAATGCAGGATAAATTTAGTTTGGGATCAACTTCTGCTGCTAAAGCCATATTTTCAACTGGTTTGTATTCCGCTTTTTCTGGAACGACCAACATCGGCATTTTTGATTTTCTAACCAATGAAAGCACTGTACTTCCAAATATTTTTCGAATGGTGGTCCCCTCGCCTTTCATTCCTGTTACAATAATGGCATCATCATATTTCTTTGCATTTCGTACAATTGAATCTGTAGGATAACCTTCTACCGCAAGGATCTCAATAGGCTGTAATGAGCTTTTTTTATACGCCATAGCTGCTTCTTTCAAATACCCTTCAGCCGTGCTTTTTACCTCTTCTGGCCTTACTATAGTAAATGATTCAGGAATGGACAAAGGCACTTGATAGGCATTAAACAATACAATTTTTAAACCCAAATCACTTGCCATTGCTATGCCATATTTAGTAGCATTCTCTGATGCCACCGAAAAATCTGTTGCTATAAATACTGTTTTCATTTTTTATTTAAAAATATAAAGTTCAATCTTCCATAACTATGACCAACATTCTATTTTATCCTGATTCATTTGAGTTTATTAATTACGGAAATCATAATTGATTGAAAAAATGAGGCCTATTTTAATCTAAAATTTAAATATGAATTCGATTATGACTTTAGCAGAAATTGAAAATGTATTGCAGAGTCAATCTATATGCAGATTGGCTTGCAATGACAAGAAATTCCCGCACCTTATTCCAATAAGTTATTTCTACGATGGGAAATATATTTATTGCCAATCTCAACATGGAAAAAAAATTGAGCTCATGCAAAAAAATCCCAACGTAACCATTTTGGTAGACATCATAGGAAGCATGAACAATTACAAAAGTGTAATCGTAAACGGCGAATACCAGGAATTAAAAGGACATGAAGCGGATGATGCTCGGAAATTGTTGTTTGAACAAATTTTTTCTTTAATGACTACAACTCGAATTCATTTTTTTCAACATGAAGAAGCGGGCAAAATAGACGATAGTGAAAGAATTAAAATAATCATGTTCAGAATTAAAATCGTGAACACATCTGGTCGAAAAGAGGAATAGTGTTTATCATTCAAATTGGCATTAACTTTGAAAAATTAAAACAACATTCCTATTTATGATTCGGATTTTATTTTTCATTTCATTAATCTTTATTGGGATTTCAACAAATGCTCAAACCAACGATTCAATTGTTCGATATCCAATTTTGATTCAATTTCAAAGCGTTTGTTGCGGTGTTCCATCAGAGGCACCGCTAGTTTCTTTTTTAAAAACTTTTAAAAGAAACAATAAAATAAAAAAAATCACAGCTTTTAAAATAGGTCCTTTAGGAAGAGAAGGTGAATATAATGTAGGATTTAAACTAACCGAATTAAATCGAGCTCAAAAAAAATCATTTATAAAAAAATTAAAACTATTGGTGCCAAAACTAAACGATAAAGGTATGGCTGTTGTAAATGAAATGGAAACTATAAACCTTAAATCTTATCCTTCAAATGTTTCAGTTGAACGTGTTAAATACTAAAAGAAGTAATCATACAAGATCAAAATAAAAAATAAATCAATTCTACAAATAACATCACCGCATTAAATATCATCAACCAAGAATGTATAGATGGTGCTTTTTTGAGTGATTTTAATAAAATAAAAAGCAGAAAAAAAATAAAATTAAAGAGCAGTGCGCTATACCCCAAAACGATCAAACTGCTTTTTAAGGGTTGAAATGAAATTGCGTCAATGTTCTTTGATAAATGATCGTTTCCTATTTCAACATATCTAAGAAATGCTGTAGCCAAAAAACAAAGGTTACAGATAAAAATAAACTTACTAAAAAACTTCATAACTAATTATTTTTGAGTTCCTGGAAGCATTGGCACGAAAGAGAAATCGCTAAATACTTCTTCATTATAATTCTCATTGTCAACCTTTGTAATTCTCAGCATTTTATGATGTTCATCCGTTGCCAAAGGAATAACCATAATGCCGCCGATTTTTAACTGTTGTATCAATTTAGGCGGAATAAATGGAGCGCCACAGGTTATGATGATTTTATCAAATGGTGCAAAAGTAGGCAAACCATCAAACCCATCTCCGTATATAAATTTCAATTTCGAAGCCGGATATTTTGATTTGAGTAAAAAATCATTTGTTTTATTATACAACTCTTTTTGCCTTTCAATTGTAATTACCGTTGCGCCCATTTCGGCTAAAATGGTTGCTTGATACATACTTCCCGTTCCTATTTCAAGAATTTTATCAAACTTTTTTACCTGAAGCAATTCCGATTGAAATGCTACAGTATATGGTTGCGAAATGGTTTGATTAGCTGCAATGGGAAACGCCCTATCTTCATAAGCAATATTTTCAAATTCCTCATCAAAGAAAAAATGCCTTGGGACTTCCGATATGGCTTTTAACACATTTTCATCTGTTATTCCCTTTAGCCTTAAATCCTTTACCAATGATATTCTTAACCCCTTCGTTCTGGGTGTATCTATTCGCTCCTTTTTCATTTTTTTTATTGCTTACTGATTATCTTAAACCCAACGCTTTAATAATTTGCGCTATTTTTTCATCTAGCTTTTTCTCTTCTGCTTCAAATGCAGCAGCATCTGACAATGTTGTATTCACACTAAAATAGAATTTAATTTTCGGTTCTGTACCACTTGGTCTAGCAGAAATTTTTGTACCATCAGTCAATTCAAATTGAAGCACATTACTTTTTGGCAAATCAATATCCCAGCTTGAACCATCTAATAAATTCTTTCCAACTTTCAATTCATAGTCTAATAATTTTTCAACCTGAATACCAATGATAGATTGAGGTGGATTGGTTCTAAAAGATTCCATCATGGCATTAATTTCGGCAACACCATTCATGCCTTTTTTGGTGATGCTCAATAAGTCTTCTTTATAGAACCCATATTGAACATATAGATCTACCAACTTATCAAATAAGCTGCGGCCTTTGTTTTTTTCATACGCAGCCATTTCGCATAAAATTGCTGAAGCACTTACCGCATCTTTATCGCGCACTTCATTTCCAATCATTAAACCAAAACTTTCTTCTCCACCAACTACATAATTTTCAACGCCAGCTTTTTGTTTAATTAATGATGCAATCCATTTGAATCCAGTAAGTACATTGTAACAGCTGATGCCACTTGCTTTTGCAATTACATCAATCATATCTGTAGTTACTATGGTTTTTATCACCATATCGTTTGATTTCGACAAACCTTTTTCTTTGCGCGATTCAATCATGTAATTAAATGCCAACAAAGCGGTTTGATTGCCATTAAGCAACACCCATTCTCCCTTATTATTTTTCACCCCAACACCTACTCTATCTGCATCAGGATCGGTACCAATTAAAATATCCGCATCCAATTCTCTTGCTTTTTTCAACCCAATGCTCATCGTTTCTGTTTCTTCAGGATTGGGATAAATTACGGTAGGGAAATTTCCATCTGGAATAGATTGTTCAGCAACAACGTGCACATTGGTAAAACCATACAAAGTCAATGCATCTGGAACCAATTTAATACCCGAACCATGAATTGGTGTGTATACAATTTTTAAATCATGTTGAGCGGCACAAACCTCAGGAAACACACTCAACCCTTTTACCATTTTAAAATATGCTTCATCAATTTCCTTTCCTACAATTGTGATGTTAGATTCACCACCCGACCATTTCACTTCATCAACTGATGCGATTTTTTCTACTTCAATGATTACATTTTTATCATGCGGCGAAACCATTTGGGCACCATCATCCCAATAAGCTTTATACCCATTATATTCTTTCGGGTTGTGAGAAGCGGTACAAACCACGCCACCTTTACATTTCAAGTATCTTATTGCAAAACTCAATTCAGGTGTTGGGCGAAGGTTTTCAAATAAAAAAACCTTGATGCCATTCGCTGCAAAAACATTAGCAGTAATCTCTGCAAACAATCGACTGTTGTTTCTACAATCGTGTGCTATCGCAACTGAAATTTCACCTTCAAAACATTTTTTTAAATAATTGGCATAACCTTGAGTAGCCATACCAACGGTGTAGCGATTCATTCTATTTGTACCGATGCCCATTATGCCACGTAAACCGCCAGTTCCAAACTCTAAATTTTTATAAAAAGCATCCGCCAATTCATCCGGATTTGCTGATTGTAAATTTCGAATGCCCGCTTTTGTTTCTTCATCATAATTACCATTTAACCACACATTTACTTTTTCTAAAATTACATTATCCATATTTTCATTTTTTATAGAGGGCAAAAATAAATTATTCATTTAGATAAACTCAGTTAAACCCTAATTTTGTTTCATTAAACTTTTTAGAACAGATTTTGAAAAAAAGGAAATTCATTATTTTATTCTTGTTGATAATTAATACTGCTGATTGTTTTGCACAAATCGACACGGTGGTTGATGCTCAAAAAAGTCAAAACAAAAAGATATTAAAATTGGCTTCTGTGAATGCGGTATTGTATGGCAGCACAATGATTGGATTATATCAAGCATGGTACAAAAATTATCCGCAAAGTAATTTTCATACGTTTAATGATTGGGACGAGTGGCAGCAAATGGACAAACTCGGTCACGTGTATAGCGCATACACAATGAGCAAGTTTGGTACGGAGCTTTGGATGCGTAATGGAATAGATAGAAATAAAAGCATTTGGATTGGCGGAATAACTGGCGCAGCATATCAAACAATCATTGAATTTTTGGATGCGTATAGTGCACAATGGGGCTGGAGTTGGGGCGATGTTGGTGGAAATTTATTTGGAAGTGCTTTATTCACCGCACAAGAATTAACCTGGAAAGAGCAGCGCATACAAATGAAAACTTCTTTTCACAAAATGGAATACAGTGATCCCGAGTTGAACAAAAGAAGCGATAATATTTTTGGAAAATCATTAGCCGAACGATCTTTAAAAGATTATAATGGTCAAACTTACTGGTTAAGCGCAAACCTGAGTTCATTTTTTCCCAATAGTAAAATCCCAAAATGGGCTATGGTTTCATTGGGAACTGGCGCATCAGGTATGTTTGGGGCAAGAGCAAATTTGGCAAAAGATAATTTGGGAAACATCATATTTGACCGAACAAACATCAGTAGAAAAAGACAATGGTATTTAGCGCCAGACATAGATTTAACCAAAATAAAAACAAAAAAGAAAAGCATTAAAACATTGCTTTTTGTTTTGAATTCTTTAAAGTTTCCAATGCCAGCAATTGAGTTTTCGAATAATAAAGTTAGAATGAGGTGGGTGGGGTTTTAGGTAGAGGTTTGAGAGGTTTGTGAGGTTTGTGAGGTTTGAGAGGTTTGAGAGGTTTGAGAGGTTTGAGAGGTTGGGTTTAAAAGTTTAACAGTTTAATTTGCTGCGCGGGTTTAATGGTTAGCAGTTCGTTTCAGAAATTGGCTTTTCATTATTTATAGCCCACGGTTTCAACCGTGGATGGTGAAAAATTCTCAACCCTGTATAATACATTCAA
Organism: Chitinophaga pinensis; assembly: GCA_943331145.2. Classification (GTDB taxonomy): domain Bacteria; phylum Bacteroidota; class Bacteroidia; order Chitinophagales; family Chitinophagaceae; genus Ferruginibacter; species Ferruginibacter pinensis_F. Next base: position 430 of record CALQKL020000029.1, on the reverse strand, counting down.
GAGGTTGAGATTTTCATTATTTATAGCCAACGGTTTCAACCGTGGGTAATTTTAAATAAAATATCGATCAACCTTAAACCTTTAAACCAACATCGTGTTTTAAACTTTTAAACCAGCGCAGCGAATTAAACCAGCGAAGCGTCTTAAACCCCCTCAATATACGCCCCCATCACCTCTCCATCTTGTACATCCACAACGATATTTTCTTGGTTTGTAGTTGCAATGGATAGCCCTACATAATTTACATCAATCGGGAATTTTTTGTGCGTTCTTTCAACTAAAACTAAAGTTTCTATTTGAGCAGGCAATTGTTCAATCAAAGGTTTTAATGCATATAACATAACGCGGCCGCTATTGGCAACATCATCAATTAAGATGATTGATTTGCCATTAAAGTCAACTTGTTTATCTAAACTAATTTCAATTGGAT
>CALQKL020000028.1 GCA_943331145.2 Chitinophaga pinensis | reverse complement strand
TAAATCGAAATTATACTTTTCTTTTTTAAAAAGTTTGAATAATTCAAAGTAAACCGCATTTATGAAAATTATGCAGAATATTTTTTTACAATTACGGAAGCGTTGTGGCCACCAAATCCGAATGTGTTGCTCAATGCAGCGCGGATTGTTTTATGTTGAGGCTTATGAAATGTAAAATTTAGATTGGGGTCTAAATCAGGATCATCGGTAAAATGATTGATGGTTGGAGGAACGATATCTTGAGTTACTGCCATGATACAAGCAAGTGCTTCAAGCGCGCCAGCAGCACCAAGGCAATGCCCGGTCATACTTTTGGTAGAGCTTATGTTTAAGTTATAAGCATGTGGACCAAAAACATTTAAAATGGCTTTAGTTTCTGCGATATCACCTAAAGGTGTAGATGTACCATGAACATTGATGTAATCAATATCTTCTGGGTTCATACCGGCATCTTTTAAGGCAACGCGCATTACGTTATTTGCACCCAATCCTTCTGGATGTGGAGCTGTAATGTGGTGAGCATCGGCAGTAGCGCCTCCGCCAGCGATTTCGCAATAGATTTTTGCACCTCTAGCCAAAGCATGTTCTAGACTTTCGAGCACCAAAACACCCGCACCTTCTCCCATTACAAAACCATCACGGTCTTTATCAAATGGGCGACTTGCTGTTTTTGGATCGTCATTTCTTTCACTTAAAGCTTTCATGGCATTGAATCCACCCAAACCAGCTGCACTGATTACAGCTTCGCTACCACCCGTAATAATTACATCTGCTTTATTTAATCTGATATTATCAAAAGCATCAATAATGGCATTGGTAGATGAAGCACAAGCGCTAACAACGGCATAATTTGGACCACGAAATCCATGGCGCATAGAAATTTGACCTGCGGCGATATCCAAAATCATTTTTGGAATAAAGAAAGGATTGAAACGAGGTGTTCCATCTCCTGCTGCAAAATTCATTACTTCTTCTTGGAAAGTAATAAGACCTCCAATACCACTTGCAAAAATTACGCCTACACGATCAGGGTTTACGTTTTCATTTGTAATGCCTGAATCTTTAACGGCTTCGTCGCTGGCAATTAATGCAAACTGACAGTAGCGATCCATTTTGCGGGCTTCTTTTCGATCAAGATAATCGGTAGCATCAAAGTTTTTAACCTCACAGGCAAATCTAGTTTTGAATTTAGAAACATCGAATTGCTGAATAAAATCACAGCCGCTCACTCCATCTCTTAAACCCTGCCAATATTCATCAACAGTTTTTCCCAATGGGGTAAGTGCTCCAAGTCCAGTTACTACAACTCTTTTTAAATCCATACGATTTGCCTGTGAAAATTAAAAGATTAAATTACTTTGCATTTTCTTCTAGATAAGAAACAGCTTGACCAACAGTAGTGAAGGTTTCAGCTTGCTCATCTGGAATAGAAATGTTGAATTCTTTTTCAAATTCCATAATAAGTTCAACGGTGTCCAAGCTATCGGCACCTAAATCATTAGTGAATGAAGCTTCTGGAGTTACCTCTGCTTCATCAACACCTAATTTGTCAACAATAATTTTCTTTACTCTTGTTGCAATGTCTGACATGGTAGTAGTATTTAGTTAAAACTGACGCAAAAGTATATAATTTGTATCAAATGCAAATAAATAGTGCAAACTAATTAATTAATAAAAAAAAATACACGTATTTTTTACTAGTTTGAAAATTAATTTTTTAAAAAATCGTGTATATTTATCTGCTCTAACACACTATATACTATAAAAAATCATGGGACTAAAGCAGATTGACTACGGCAGTGCTGAATATATACAAATGGTAGCATTAAGGAATGAAATACTTAGAAAGCCATTAGGACTTGATTTTAGCGAAGAAGAATTGGCAAATGAGAAAGATGATACATTAATTGCCGCCTTCGACGACGACGAAATGGTTGGCTGTTGTATGCTTTGTAAAGAAAATGACGAAAAGGTAAAACTTAGACAAATGGCCGTGCATGAAAATGTGCAGGGTAAAGGTTTAGGAGCAGCAATTTTACATTTTGCCGAAAATATTGCTAGAGATAAAGGATATAAAATACTATTTATGCATGCCAGAGAATCCGCGGTTGGCTTTTACGAGAAATTGGGCTACCAAATTAATAGCGATGTTTTTAAAGAAGTGAATATTCCACATTATGTAATGGAGAAGAGATTAGAGGTTTAAGAGGTTTATGAGGTTTATGAGGTTTATGAGGTTGGGATTTTGAACTCAAATGAGCTCCATTTTCTTATTTCTTATTTTTTGTTTCTTATTCCTTATTTCTTCGTGCCTTCGTGACTTTGTTTAAAACAAAAATCCCCCGTAATAAAACAAGGGATTAAAATTATTTAACTAGATAAAAACTTTTGAAATTATTTTTCTTCAGCACCTTCAATCAATACGGTTGTATTATTGTTCAACACTTCCACAAATCCACTTTGAATGGTATAGCTTTTGGTATTGGATTTGTCGGTAAGAATTTTAAGTGTGCCGCTTTTAAGTGCACTAACCAAAGGCGCATGTTTATCTAACACTTCAAATAATCCATTTATACCTGGAAGTTGAACGCCATATACATCTGCGCTGTAAATTTTTTTCTCTGGTGTTAATATTTCTAGTTTCATTTTATTCTTTTGAATTTTTGTAAACGGTTCAAGAAGTTCAATACGTTCAATGTGTTCAATAGGTTTTAAACTTCTCAAACCTCATAAACCTCTCAAACCTCCAAAACGTTTCAAACCTCTCCTACGCTTTCGCCGCTTCCATCATTTTTTTACCTTTTTCGATAGCATCTTCTAAAGTACCAACTAGGTTGAACGCTGCTTCTGGATACTCATCAACTTCTCCATCCATAATGGCGTTAAATCCTCTGATGGTATCTTCAATTGGAACCAATACCCCTTTCAAACCTGTAAACTGTTCAGCCACAAAGAAAGGCTGACTTAAGAAACGTTGTACTTTACGTGCTCTTGAAACTACTAATTTATCTTCGTCACTCAATTCATCTAAACCAAGGATAGCGATGATATCTTGTAATTCTTTGTAGCGTTGTAAAATTAATTTAACCCTGTTTGCTGTATTATAATGTAAATCGCCAACGATTTGTGGTGTTAAGATTCTTGAAGTAGAATCCAATGGATCAACTGCAGGATAAATACCTAAATCGGCAATTTTACGACTTAATACGGTAGTGGCATCCAAATGCGCGAAAGTAGTTGCAGGAGCCGGATCCGTTAAATCATCCGCAGGTACATAAACCGCCTGAACAGAAGTAATTGAACCATTTTTAGTAGAAGTAATACGCTCTTGCATCAATCCCATCTCCGTTGCCAATGTTGGCTGATAACCCACCGCACTTGGCATACGTCCCAACAACGCCGATACCTCAGAACCTGCTTGAGTAAAACGGAAGATATTATCCACGAAAAATAAGATATCTTTTCCTTGACCATCTCCTTCTCCATCACGGAAATATTCTGCAATCGTTAAACCACTCAATGCTACTCTAGCTCTTGCTCCTGGTGGCTCATTCATTTGTCCAAATACGAAAGTCGCTTTTGAATCTTTAAGTCCTTCCATATTCACAGAACTCAAATCCCATCCGCCTTCTTCCATACTATGCTTGAACTCTTCTCCATAATTCATGATACCTGCTTCAATCATTTCTCTCATCAAATCATTTCCTTCACGGGTTCTTTCACCAACACCAGCAAATACAGACAATCCATTGTAAGCTTTTGCGATATTGTTGATCAACTCTTGAATCAAAACGGTTTTCCCAACACCTGCACCACCAAACAATCCAATTTTTCCTCCTTTAGCATAAGGCTCGATCAAATCGATTACTTTGATACCTGTGTATAAAATTTCAGAAGCTGTACTTAAATTTTCAAATAATGGTGGTTTTGCGTGGATAGCGCGACCTCCTTCTTTGCTCACTTGAGGTAAACCATCAATAGCATCACCTGTTACATTAAACAATCTTCCTTTGATGCCTTCGCCAATTGGCATTGTAATTGGTTTACCAGAATCAACAACAACAGTACCTCTAACCAAACCCTCGGTTCCATCCATTGCAATTGTTCTAACACTGTCTTCACCTAGATGCTGTTGAACTTCCAACACCAATGTGTCTCCATTATCACGCTTCAACTCAAGCGCATTCATAATTTCAGGTAATTTTGAACCTTTGTCGAATTGAACGTCTACTACCGCTCCAATTACTGATTTTACTTTGCCTGTATTAGCCATATACTTAATTTAAAATTTGATAAATTTTATTGGGCGCAAAGGTAAGGGTTGAAATTTGTATTGAAAAATCGAAATTGTATTTTTTTAATGGTGATAAACATTAAATCAATGTTTTTGGTCAGATGGGTTTCGATTTGCCCAATAAACACCCAATAAAATAATTAAAAGACTCACGATTTTCATCAATCCAACAGATTCCCCAAAAAAATATCCCCAAGTAATGGCCACAAATGGAATTCCATAGGTAACCATAGAAGAAAATATTGCCCCAGCATTTTTTATTAAAATATAAAATAAAATGTTTGCCAAAGATGTACCAACCGCGCCAAGTAAGCAGGAAAAGCCAATTGCATAAAGTACTTGATTTTGATGAAAATCTAGTTTAAAAAAACCAGAATAAGCCAATACAATTAAAGCTGGTATTGCGTTTAAAGCCAATGCCATGGAAACAATTTGTAAGGAAGGAATCCCTTTTAGATGTTTTTGAACAAGATTTACATTGTAGCCATACATTATAGTAGCCATTATTATAAATATCAAGTACCACAAATTTGAACCTAATGATAAATTGGCCTGACTTAAAAACAAGGAGATGCAACCGGAAAAGGCAATTAAAACACCGATTACTTTTTGCCAAGAAGCGATACTTTTAAAAAACAATGCTCCGGTAATGATCACAAAAATTGGTGTAAGTGCGTTAAGCATTCCTGCAAGTGAACTGTCTATTCCGGTTTCGGCGATACAAAATAAATAAGCGGGTAATAAACTACCTAATGTTCCTGATAAAAAAACAAGCGGTATTTTATTGGTTGGAACTACTTTGAAGCTTTTATATAGCATTGGCACAAGCACCAAACCTGATGCTATAATTCTAACAGATGCAACTTGAAAAGCATTTAAGCCCAACAAGCCAGCTTTCATTAATATAAAACTACTACCCCAAATAAATGACAAGACAATAAATAAGAGAACATTGCCTAATTTGGTTTCCATAGTTACTAAATTTTACTGCAAAAGTGCATTAATTGGGAATAGGAACTCTAAAATTTTTAATCAAATATTTTAATACTATTTTTCTTTACTTTTAAACATTGAATAATTAAAATTAATTTTTATGTCATTTATCAAAGAGTTTAAAACATTTGCCATGTCGGGTAACATTGTAGATTTAGCAGTAGCGGTAATTATAGGTGGTGCTTTTGGATCAATTGTTTCTTCTCTTGTTGATGATATCATAACACCATTGTTGTTAACCCCAGCATTACAAGCTGCACATGTAAATGACATCACAAGCTTAAGTTGGGGTGCTGTAAAATATGGCAGTTTCTTGTCTTCTATATTAAAGTTTAGCATAATTGCAGTTGTATTATTTGCGTTGATTAAAGCAATGAATGCATTTAAAAAGAAAGAAGAAGCAAAAACAGAACCAGAGGTTTCTTCAACAGAAATATTGCTAACAGAAATCAGAGATGCGCTTAAAAAATAGAATATGAAACTTTTTGTTATACTACATTTACTTTTAGGAATATCGATAGTTTCTTTTTCGCAGGATGCTGAAATTGTAGACTTAAAAAAAGAAACAGAATCAATAAAAATAGTACCAGACACGACGAATAAAACCTGGAAACTTGGGGGTAAATTTAATTTGAATGTAAATCAAGGTACTCAAAGCAATTGGTCGGCAGGAGGAGAAGAATTTTCATTTTCGCTAAATACGTATCTTAATCTATTTGCATTTTACAAAAAAAATAAACATGCCTGGGATAATAATTTAGAACTTGGTTTTGGATTGGTTCAAACTACAAGCTTGGGCAGAAGGAAATCCAGTGACAGAATAGATTACACCAATAAGTATGGTTATGCTTTAAGTAAAAAAATAAATCTTACAACACTTGCAAATCTTAGAACTCAATTTGCAAATGGTTATTCATATGCTAAAAATAGTTTGGGTGTAGACACTGCTTCGTTAACTTCAAAACCATTTACGCCTGCTTACATTTTATTTTCACAGGGTTTTGATTTTAAGCCAAAAGAAAACATCTCTTTATTTTGTTCACCCATTACATCAAGATTAATTATTGTTTCTGATAAAAAGCTTGGCGCCTTGTATGGTATAGATTCTGGGGAAATTATTGCATCTCAGTTGGGTGCTTATTTTTCGGGGAATTATAGTGGTAAAATTGGGAAAAAATTCATGTATAAAACAAAACTCGATTTGTTTTCGAATTACAAAAAGAATCCTGGAAATATTGATATTTTTTGGACTAATGCGATATCTGCAAAAATTACAAAATTCATCAATTTTAGTTTTAATGTAGATATGATCTATGATAATGACATAAAAAACATCAATCCTAAAAAAGGGCCTGCACCCCAATGGCAGCAACTAATGGGTATAGGTTTTGCGTATACTTTTAAGAAAAAATAGCAGAAAACTTATTTCTTTATGTTTGCTTAACTGTTCGAATGTTTTACCTTTAATTTTCATTTTAAAATCGTTTAGCCTTGAGTAATGCACCATCATATCAAATAAAACTGGATCAATTTGAAGGACCGTTTGATTTATTGTTGTTTTTTATAGAACGCGATGAATTGGACATCTATAATATTCCGATAACTAAAATCACGAATGAGTTTTTAGATCATATTCATATCACGGATAAGTTGAACATTGAATTAAGCAGTGAATTCATTTTGTTCATCAGTACTTTAATGCGCATCAAAGCAAAAATGTTGTTGCCAAGAAAAGAAATTGATGCTGATGGAAATGAGATAGATCCGAGAATGGAATTGGTAGACAAGATTCTTGAATACAAGAAATTTAAAGAGGCCTCTTTGAAAATGGCAGAAATGGAGGCTGAAAGGATGTTGATGTTGAAACGTGGTAATGTACAAAAAGAATTATCTCAAATTGGGGAAGAGTCTGGAGAGGGCACTGAAATACAGGCTGTTACTATGTTTAAGCTGATGAAGGCATTTGAAAAAGTGATTCAACGCATTCAGCAACGAAACTTTAAACCCGTGCATACTGTTGTGCAATACAATTATACCATGGAAGATTGTAGAACACACATGCTTGATCTTGCATCGAAAGAAAAATCATTGTCGTTTGAAAAAGTTTTTGAGATTTGTAACGATCGCATTCACGCCATTTTTCTGTTTTTGAATATGCTTGAATTGGTACAACAAAAATATCTTCAAATATTAATTGGTGAGGGAAGAAACAATTTTATTTTAACCTATAATGATAGCCGTGAGGAAGATATTGTAAACCAACTTACAGATGAAGACTTTAGTCATTTGAATGGATAAAAAATAAAATGGAAAAAATAATTTTTAAATCTACAGACCGTGGAACTGCCGATTATGGCTGGTTGAAACCTAATTACTATTTTAGTTTTGCACAATACCACAATCCATCGAAAGTACAATTTGGGATGTTGCGTGTATTAAATGACGATTACATTATGGGCGGCGGAAAATTTCCGACACATCCACATGATAATATGGAAATTGTAACCATTCCATTAACGGGAGCGGTTGAACATAAAGACAATACCGGAGGACAAGGGATTATCCAATCTGGAGACATTCAAATTATGAGTGCGGGTTCGGGGATTCAACATTCTGAGGCAAATGCCTCTGAAACAGAGCCACTTACATTATTTCAAATTTGGCTTTTTCCAAAATTAAAAAACATTCAACCTCGATACGATCAGCGCACATTTGATGTGGCGAATAGATTAAATACTTGGCAAATAGTGGTATCTCCAATAGAAGCAGACGATGCACTATGGATAAATCAGGATGCAAGATTTGCCTTGGCCAATGTAGAATCAGGGAAACAACTTGAATATAAAAATGGATTTGAAGGAAAGGGTGTTTTTCTTGTTGTGATAAATGGCAGTGTTGAAATAGATGGAACAATATTGAATACGAGAGATGCAATTGGAATAAGCAAAACGGATGTGTTTAATATTACCGCGAATGATGATGCGGAGTTATTGGCGATAGAGGTACCGATGGGGTTTTAGGGGGCGCTACTCCAAGTGAGTGTTATAAAATTAATATTGGTTGCTGAATTAGCGGCCATTTTTTTTGCAATTATCTCATATATCCCACGGTTGAAACCGTGGGCTAATAATGAAAATTTAGGACACTCATTATCATGGTTATAATGGGGAAATTACGCCACATTTTCAAAAGCCATTCTTTTAGAAAATTTTGATAGCCAACCGTTTTAACGGTGGGTGGAAGATGGGTAAAGAAATCGAAATTCCCTCTCCCCTACCTACAACCTTCCAAAAAATCCTTCACCCCTAACACGATTTTTTCTGATAATTTTTCTTGAAATACAGGATCTAATATTTTCATTTCTTCTTCAGGATTACTGAGGTATACAGTTTCAATTAAAGCATTGGGATATTCAATTGGACTGTTGAGCATGAAATTAAAAGAGCCATTATTGCCGCAATCTTTTAATCCCAATTCAAGCATTCTTTTTTGAATGGCGTTGCTTAAGTTTTTAAAACCATCATAACGGTAAAACGTACTTGTTCCAGAAATATGGATTGGGTCGGAAGATGAATTTAAATGAACGCTGAGTAATAAGTCGGGCGTGCTATCTCGGTAAAATAAAATTCTTTCTTTATTATCAAAAAAGGTTTCTGTAGTTCTTGTCATTATTACTTTAGCACCTTCTTTCTCAAGCATTTTTTGCAGTTTTAAAGCAATAGGCAAAGTGATTTCTTTTTCTGCAACACCAGTTGGGCCTGCAGCACCGGTATTGGTTCCACCATGTCCAGCATCAATGGCAATGGTTAGGTCTTTTAATAATAATTTGGGTTGAGGTTTAATTTTTATAATCAGATTATTGTCACTATAATAAATTTGATGTCCCCAATGTTGTTGATGTTGTAAACTAATATACACCCTGAAAATATCATCAGCAATTTGTTCGTAATTTACTTTTCTAATTTCTTTAAGATTGCTTAATTGATCAATCCAATTGGTATTGCTGGTTGCGCCAAAAACATCTACAACAATTTTGGAAGGATCTGTAAGGTGAAAACTTTGATAAGGCAATTTTGAAAACAATTGTATTTGCACCACATCAAAAGTAGAATCGTTAAATACTTTAATTTTACCAGTTAGTGAAGAAGGAGTGAAAGTACCTGTTGGTAATGGGTTTACCAATTCATCGGGGATGTAAGCTGTTCGCGAAGGCGCGAGTTTTACTTTAAAATGAGACCCCACTTTTCCAATAATCTTCAATGGAATTAAACTATCTATATAACCAATTTTTGCTCCACCCAAACGATCTTCACCCAAACCATATTCCAAATGAGCTAATCTGCCTTTGGTAATATATACATCCGGCATTGAACTTGTTAATACAGAAAACTTAGCATTTGTTTCTTTTACAAATGTATTTCCATCTTGAGCAGTTAGAATAACTGAAAACTTTTTATTAATAAATGTATCTGTAGGTTGAATAATATATTTGCCTTGATAAATGCCAATCATTCCTTCGCAAACAGAGTCAGGCATTTCAAAAAAACGGGTATTGCCAAAAGTAGTAATGACGCAGCCGGTTTTTGCTTTTACCCTAAAAGAGATGGCATCTCCGGGCTTCAACATTAAATTACCTTCGGGTAATGTTTGAATCCTTTCTATAGAGATCGTTTTTGTTGGCTGCTCCGCTTTAGGAATTGCATAATTAAAGGTAACCGTTTTTGAAATGGTTTTTCCGGCAGATGATTTAGCCGAAATAGTATATTGGGATTCGCCTTCTGGAAGGATTAATTCATATACAAAAGCCCCTGTTGGATACACTTTTACATTATTATTATTGATACTAATTGTACAAGTTTTACAAGTGCTTCCTATAATAAATTTTTGTGCATTAGATACTGAATTCACTTCGCTCAGTGGATCAGTTAATTTGATAAATGGGTCTGATTTAATCTGCGCAAATCCAATAAAAGAAAACAGAAAACAGAAAGTAAAAAAGAAAAAATATCTTTTCATTAATGATTAAATTGATAATTAATAAAGTTAGTAATTAGATTCAATGTTAAATAATTAAATTTGTTTTGCAACCAGTTGATTTCTTCCATTTGTCAAAATAAGTTGTACTTGATTTATGCTACTAACAATATTTTATTCTTTATGTGGGTTGCTTTTTATAGGTTACTTTTTTTTAATTACTTTTTATAAAATTGGATGGGTTTCAATTCTGCAAAAAAAAGATGTTGAAAATCATCAAAACACTTTTGTTTCTATTATAGTTCCTGCAAGAAATGAAGAAGATAATATTTCAAATCTTATACATTCCATTCAAAATCAAACTTATCCGAAATCCTCTTTCGAATTAATTATCATTGATGATTGTTCTACTGATAGAACCTCGGAGATTGTAAAAAAACATTCAGATTCAAATATCAAGTTGATTGCATTGTCGGATTATTTAGACGAAAAAAATATAAACGCATATAAAAAAAAGGCGATTGAAATTGGAATAAATACATCAAGTGGAACGCTTATCATTACTACAGATGCAGATTGCACAATGGGTGAAAATTGGTTGCAAGAAATTGTGAATTGCTTTGAAACCAATCAGCCCAAAATGATGGTAATGCCAGTTCAAATAAAGTATAGCAATCGATTTATAGAAATTTTTCAAACATTGGATTTTATGTGTTTGCAAGGAATTACCGGTGCTTCGGTACAAAAAAAATTTCATGGAATGTGTAACGGTGCTAATTTGGCATACACAAAAGCTGTATTTGAAGAAGTGGATGGTTTTTCAGGAATCGACCATATTGCTAGTGGAGATGATTTATTGCTGATGCATAAAATAGCCAAGAAGTATGCAAATGAAATTATGTATTTAAAATCAGCAGCGGTAATAGTAAAAACGATACCTGCAAAAACAGTAAAAGCTTTTATTAATCAAAGAATTCGTTGGGCGAGTAAGGCTGATAAATATGAAGACAAGCGAATGCTCCCTGTATTAATGTTGGTTTATTTTTTTAATCTCTCTTTGTTTATAATGATGGTATTAGCATTTGTAACAAACGATAAAACTACAATCAATGTACTCCTGTTTCTCATTTTATTAAAAGCAGAAATTGAATTGTTATTTCTATATCCAGTTGCAAAATTTTTTGGAGAAAGAAAACTGCTTTGGCTTTTTCCTATTTTTCAGCCCTTCCATATTGCATATACGGTTATTGCTGGCTTTCTCGGCAAGTTTGGAACATACAACTGGAAGGGCAGAACTGTAAAATAAAACGACAAATTTGAATTAAGACTTTGGCGCAACAGGAACATTTCTAGAGAATCCTTCTTCCAAAGAAATAAATGTTTCAGTTCTTTCTATCCCTTTAATTTTTTGAAGTTCATCATGCAAAACATGACGAAGTTGGGTGATGTCTTTACAAACAATTTCTAAAAACATGCTGTAATTACCGGTAATATAGTTGAGGCGAATGATTTCGGGAATGCGCATTAGTTCTTTAGCAACATTATCATAAAGAGAACTTTTTTCTAAGTAAATACCAACGAAAGCTGTAATATCGTAACCGAGTAATTTCAGATCTACGTTTAAGCGTGTGCCTTTTACAATATTGAATTCATGAAGTTTTTTAATTCTAACGTGAATGGTACCACCACTAACGAATAGTTTTTTGCCCAACTCTGCATAAGAGATTTCGGCGTTTTCCATCATTGCTTCAATGATTTGCAAATCTAATTTGTCAAGATTTAATTTAGCAGCCATTTTTTTTATGATTTTAATTTATTTTTAATAATCAGTACAAATATTTGTATTATTTCTATAATTTCAAAATTTTTGTTGAATTATTTTCAATTTATAGTCAAATTAATTAGTTTTAAGTATTAGAAGTTCTAAAACGATATTGTAAATATCGGAAAAAATGTGGGGTGATGAAATTTTTGGCAGACATGCCCTCTTGTCTCGGGGGTGAGGAAAAAAGGATAAACTCGGCCCAAATGATTTATAAAAATAGATCATTTGGGTTATGGCTAACTACCTCGTGAAGGTTCGAACCCTTCCCCTACAGCGGTTTTTATTTTACAGAAACCCTTGCAGCGTGAGTTGTGAGGGTTTTTTGTTTTTTACGCTTTTCTATTTCTTTAAAATTTTATTTTTAGGGCATTGAGTTAAGTTACATTTAGATAAAAATTAGATGTAAATGTTTAAAAAACTAATTACAAACAACCCTTAGCTACAATATTTTTCACTTCACTTAACGGAATTCTTTCCTGGGTCATCGTATCTCTATATCTAATGGTAACGGTATTGTCTTCTTTGGTTTGATGATCAATGGTTACACAGAAAGGCGTTCCAATGGCATCCATTCTTCTGTAACGCTTTCCAATGGCATCTTTCTCTTCATAGAAACAATGGAAATGTGGTTTACATTCATTTAGTAATTCCGTTGCTATTTCTGGTAAGCCATCTTTTTTTAATAATGGAAGAATCGCCAATTTAGTAGGTGCAATTTTTGCTGGAATTTTCAACACCACACGACTATCTTCTGTGCCATCTTCTTTGGTCCATTTTTCTTCCTGATAAGCCAATGATATAACGGTTAGAAATAAACGATCTAAGCCTACTGAAGTTTCCACCACAAAAGGCGTATAGTTTCCGTATGCTTTTCCTTCCGCATTCAAATCATTATCGAAATATTGAATTTTCTTTTTGCTGTATTTAGCATGTTGACTCAAATCAAAATCAGTACGGCTATGGATACCTTCTAATTCTTTCCAACCAAAAGGGAATTCAAATTCTATATCCAATGCTGCATCCGCGTAATGCGCCAATTTTACATGGTCATGAAAACGTAATTTCTCTGCAGGAATGCCAATACTTTCATGCCATTTTTTGCGTGCATCTTTCCAATAATTATACCATTCCATTTGTGTGCCAGGGCGAACAAAGAACTGCATTTCCATTTGTTCAAATTCGCGCATACGGAATATAAATTGACGTGCAACGATTTCATTTCTAAACGCTTTCCCTGTTTGTGCAATCCCAAAAGGAATTTTCATTCTTCCGGTTTTTTGCACATTTAAAAAGTTTACAAAAATACCTTGTGCAGTTTCTGGTCTTAAATAAATGGTATCCGCTTCTTCGGCTACACTACCAATTTGTGTGCTAAACATCAAGTTAAACTGACGAACATCTGTCCAATTGCAGGTTTTGCTGATGTTACATTTTATTTTATTGGTTTCGATTAATGTTTTCAATCCGGTTAAATCATCAGCTGCTAATAATTTATCCATTTCGGCAATCATGGCTTCTCCGGCTTCTTTTTCTAAAGTTGCTACATGTGCTTCAATCAAATGGTCAACACGATATCTTTTGTTGCTGTCTTTATTGTCAATCATCGGATCGCTGAAATTATCGACGTGTCCGCTTGCTTTCCACACGGTTGGGTGCATAAAAATAGCCGCGTCAATACCTACGATATTGTCGTGCATTTGCGTCATGCTTTTCCACCATTCGTCGCGAAGATTCTTTTTTAACTGCGCGCCCATTTGTCCGTAATCATACACAGCACTTAAGCCATCATATAATTCAGAAGATTGAAAAATATATCCATACTCTTTACAATGAGAGATGATTTCCTGGAAGTTGTTTATTTCGTTTGCCATAGGCCGCAAAGATAGAAAATGTAGCATTTAAAAGTGGAAAATAATGTTTGAGAGGTTTATGAGGTTTATGAGGTTTATGAGGGGTTGAAAATTTTCAACCCTTACAAAAGGTTAGATTCATTTTCCATTAATTAGCCTCTTTGTTTCAATAAAACTTTGTGCCTTCGAGTCTTCGTGACTTCGTGTCAAAAAAAATGCTGAAAGCATTTCTTCTTCCTGCCTTCGTGACAAAAAAACGTTCAATATGTTCAATGAGTTCAAAAGGTTGGAAGCATTTTCCATCTAATAGTTTCTTTGTTTTATAAAAAAACTTCGTGTCTTTGAGTCTTCGTGACTTCGTGTCAAAAAAATGCTGAAAGCATTTCATTTTCATGCCTTCGTGTTTCCATTTCTTTGCGTCTTTGGGTTCTAGTGTGTCAAAAAAAATCCCGACTGCTAATAACAATCGGGATTTTTTATTTTTCTATGTTTTAAATTATTCTTTTATGAATTTTTTAGTAACCATGACATTTGAATTTCTATCCATCACTTTTACCAAATAAATTCCTTTGCTCAATTTTGAAACATTTAATTGATTGTTTGACAAACTCGCTTTTTGATTGATTACTTGATTACCGTTGATATCATATAAACGAATCTGAGAAGCTGCTTTAAATCCAGACAAATCAATGTTTATTAAACGTTGTGCTGGGTTTGGATAAATGGTAATATTATTTCCATTATTTAAGTTAACACCTTCTGCTTTTGTAGCTGTTCCCAATGCAACTCTTAAAGTATAGCATGATGTAGCATTAAAAGCTGTGTTTGGTGCATATACAC